>NZ_JACJQM010000064.1:0-31994 GCF_014696655.1 Nostoc sp. FACHB-888
ATCACGTTCTTTAATGGCAACCGTCGGTTGCCTCTAACCCACCCACCCCATCATAATGATTATCATTCCTTTGCTAATTGATGTTTAACTTTCTAAAAGTACTATGGGGTCTAGCTTCTGGTGCTTTCTACTTTTATCTATGCTCATCAATATTTAGATGCGTTTGCCCTGGATTTCCAGTCCACCTCCCCTGTAAAGCTTTGCGTTCGACAAGTCACAATTACCTGCAACTGCGGATAGCTACGAGCAAACTGCTTAATTTGCTTAGTAATGTTTTTAGCATCTTTCCCTGTGACTTCATCTAAGCCGTCTAGCAATACTAATGCACGACCTTGATTGAAAATCAAATTAATTTCTGCATTTGATAACTGCCAGCACCACTCAAAATAACACTCAAAAGAATAGGCAAACTTACGTCCATCATCTACAAACTCTCGCAGTTTAATCAACGCTGGAATTCGGTGTGTTTGTAAATTGCCAACGTTGCATTCCGTAACTACTCGCTGCAAATAAGTGGTCTTCCCTGAACCTGGTTTACCCACGACTATGAGATTCGTATTCTTCGCCAGCACCTCCAGTCCTGAAACCCGTTGCCGTTCTCTGCCTAAGCCAATGCGATCCAAACTGCGATCGCCTGAATACTCCTCCATCCCTGTTGTGAAGTCTTGCCACAGGTCATCCAGTTCTGATTTATTACTACTGCTCAGTTCCTCCAGGATGTTCACATCCACAAACAAATCACCTAAAGGAACCCAGTGATCTACTCCCCATAAAGGCATCGTGCTATGTAATCGCTGGATATCATCATGGATGCGCGATCGCACTTGTTGTACCAGTTCATCAAAAGACTGCTGGTTCTGCTGAGAAGATGGGGACGGAATTTCTAGAGACGGGGCAAATTGACCAGTGGTTTTGAGTTCCTCAAGGATAGACCGGACGATTTCTCGAATGATTGCCGCATCTGCACCTTGATAAATGCGATCGCCTGTATGTATGTCTTTCCCTTCCCCAATATTGACTATATAAGATGCAACTTGGCTATTATTGGCAGCCAGTGCCTGTTTTAATAATGTTATATCCTCTTCTGTGTGTTGCTGATTAACGATTTTGTTAAGAATAGCTTTTAGCTCATCTGTATTCATTCTTTCTCAAAAATATTTAGACTATAACCACTCAAGAATATTTTAAAATTTAGGCTTATTCGTCGATATCTTAGTAGGTGAGGCGATGCTCCGCATCTATGACATCATTAGCCTCACTAATTATTGATTATTATGGCATAGTGGCAAAAAATAGAGATAGATGCTGAAAGCAATCTTGCCTTTTTTAGATGTTCCCACCCAAAAGAAGACAGCCAGGAGAATATATCCGTAAACTCGGTAAGGAGAGACAGCAATCAGCCATGCTGCGTTATGCTCTTGCAGTAAGTCTTTTTGTTGGGACAGTCTTTTTATTCATTATCTTCAGTCATTCTTCCTTAAGAATAATCCTCTTGCTAGGGGGATTAACAACCTCTTACTACCTATACCGTAATGGGCAATACCTAACGAAACGTGCTAGTGATGCTAAACATGGTGTTAAAGCAGAAACACAAGTAGCTGCATTATTGCTTCCGTTGGAAAGTCGAGGATGGCAAGTAGAATACAACTTACGAATTAGGAGATGGGGAGATGTAGATGTGGTACTACACTCTCCCAAAGGCAATTGGTATGTGATCGATGTCAAGTCTCACGGTGGAACTAAAGTTTATGAAAGTGGCCGTCTGCGGAAATGCTACGGCAGAAATACCTATGATTTTCAAGAAGGTGATTTGATTAGCAAAGTGAAAGGTCAAGCCTCAGAAGTCAGGTCTTTAAAAGATGCACGGTGGGTGACTGGACTGCTATGCTTTACACGAGGTGATGTTAATATTTCTGATAATAATGTTAGTGGCATTTATGTTGTCGCTGCCAATCATTTGGTTAATACTTTGTTGCAATTGGATTACTCACTATAAGTAGCCTTTATGAATTGCATCTACTAACATGGATAACAATCTTGCTTTTACAATACCAAGTCCCAATCTCTGACAGTTAAGCATCTAGCTCAACAAAAATCTAGAAAAATACAGCTACAATCTGTATCAAGTATTAAAGTTAATATAATTAAGCACTTCTGTCACTGTATAAATACGATGATATAAAGATTTGTGCTAGTCAAAATGTACTTTATCAATAGGAGAGCATGGTGCTGAGTAGCATATTTGCGGACATTAAGGTTATTGGCGAATCCGAAGATCCTGAATGGATAACTGCAAAGCTGCAACAGATGAAAGACCCCAATGTGGAAATCGATGTTGTGGCTGATTCTCATATAAGAGGATTTGATAAAGGAATTTTAGAATTTTTAAACTTACTTCAAGACCAACCTTGGATGTATGCAACTCACCAGTTTGGTTACATTGCGCCTCATAAGTCAGGTTCAATACAGCCTCAACCCATCCACCATCCCAGTGCAATTCAAGCTGAGAATACTCTCAAAAACAACCGTGTAAACATTCGTTTAGATCGCCTGCACATTGAAAAGTATCCTGGTGGAGGGACACATAATGTCCTAATTACTTTTGCTGTGAGAAATCAGCTAGCTAACACCCAAGAATCGGTAAGCTTCAGCCAAACTTACCGGGTACAAGAAGGGCAATCTGCTGGTATGACTGGCTACCCCATCTTTATTGGGTTAAATGTAGGTTCACAGGGAATAGCTTTTGAATGCTCGACGGTGAACGTTAAAAATGAGCAAGACAAGGCAATATTAGCAGCATTAGAATCTTCGCCTTTTCAAAGTGGACTCAAACTTTTAACAACTACCCAACCAGCGATCGCACCTTTTACAGAAATTACCTTGGGAGTTGTCAAATTACTGGCTCAACGCCATGAAAATGTTGCTGTACAGAAGTTCTATCTGGGATTAGATTTTGAAGATTCAGCAATGGGTTGCCGTCTAGCCGAAGGTAATTATATTGCTGTGCAAGTTGCTGATGAAACAGTAATTGACTGGAACAAATGGATTTACAAATCAGAGGTAGGCGCAATCGTACATAAGGCAGACAGTTCTAAACTACCTTATAACTATGTAATCTTCCGCATTAGTCGGTATGAAGAATAGCTCATTCCTTCATAGTAATTTAATAGAATGTAATCGATATGACCGATAAATTCACTCACGGCTATGCATTGCTCATTGGTGTTGGTGAGTCACTTTATCAGCCTTGGTCTTTGCCAGTAACCGTCAGAGATACACAGGCTATTTATGCTGCTTTAATTGATTCACAGTTGTGTGCTTATCCCGATCAAAAAGAGCATATTCGGGTGCTGAATAATCAAGATGCGACAAAAGCAGGTATCTTAGATGGCTTAAATTGGTTAAAAGAAAAATCCACATCTGATCCTCATGCAACTATATTGATTTACTACTCAGGACATGGTGGATTGAAAAAACAGAAATATTACCTCTTGCAACACGATATTAAGCCGATGAGAATTGAAGAATCCCTTTCTTGGGCTGGATGATGAGCAGTGTGAAAAATTGATTACTAAAGATGGGTTAAAAAGGTTTCTTGAAACGACTTTTGGGCTAACATTTGGTAGCTATCAAGATTGGATGGAGCAGGTTGATATACCTCGTCGCTCCCGTAATCAAATTCAACGTCAGCCTTACTTGTTTGAGTTTACAGGAGGCAGATTTACTGGTAGTCTGCGGGCAGATTTGAAAGATATTAAATCAAGTTCGCAAAATTGGTCAAAAGGACATCCAGCGTTTGAATATTTGTTTGGTGAGCCTCAGTTTGCAAAAGACGAAGTTATTTACATGGGAGCTTTCCCAACCCATGCACCAACTAACTCACAATCAAAAGTACTCAAACACACTCAAAGCGAACCCATAACAGCTGTACAAGGGCCACCTGGTTCTGGTAAAACTACCCTTATTCTTCATGTTATTGCTCAACAAGTAGTCAGACGCGCACTCAGTTTAATTGAAACTGGTCAGGACATCAATAATCTGACAGTTGTCAGTAGTGCCAACGATAAAGCAGTTAAAAATGTGATCGAAAAACTGGATGAAATTTTTCAAGACGAACTATTTTATCTCAAAGGGGGAAATAAAGATAATATTGAATCAGCTAATGGAGCTATTGCACAATTGCGACAAGCTATTAATTTTTTACATAAAAATAGTTTCAATGAATACCTAAATAATTTACTAAAACAAAAAATTAAACAAATTAAAGACGAATTATTAACAGAAGAGTCTAGATATTTAGAATTACGTGAGCAATGAGATTTAAATACAAAACGACACAAACATCTTTCAGACAAAATTCAAACACTGCAACAGCATTTAGATGAAATTATATCAGACCTAATCCCTGTTCAGCAACGGGCAAGAGCTTTATCAGAGTACAATCAACTACCAATCCCAGCTTATCGTGCAATAGAGAAGCATTTTAACAAGGCTGAATCATTGCTGTCTAAAGAAAGATTAGCTTGGTGGGTTCGTCTATGGCATTGGCTGACTGGTAAAACAGAAGAAAGTATTTTACGTAGCCTTAATTCAACTTGTCAATCAGCAATAGCACAAACAATTGGAACCCGCTTTCCTATAGACCCGCCTAGTACTCGTTCTGATTTATTTCAACAAGCACGATTAGTTAGAGAAAGATTATATGAAGCAGATGATTTAAGAAAAGTACAACAAATATTAGAGGGAAAGTATCAAAATAGAGACAAAACAAAGCAACAGAGAGATAATGCTGTTAAGGAATTCCAGATATTAGAAACTAGCTTGGAAACTCCACTTGAAGATTTTTATAAATCTTTTCATCAAACCTTTCATGAAAAACACAAAGAGCTATTTAAGTTATCGCAGGAATTTCTGATTCAGCAAGCACTTCATAAGAAATCTAACACAAAACAGACTCTAGAACTTTATTGCAGTCTTCTTTCGGGAACTTGGAAGTTGAAATATAAGATTGCAGAAAACTTAGATGAGCATATTAAATCTCTCAGTTTAATTTTTCCGGTAATCACTTGTACATTACTTTCAATCCGTAAAATGATTCCGTGGATTGAGGAATGTGTTGACCGCACAATTGTAGACGAAGCGGGAATGATTGACCAGCATAAGACTTTTCCGTTATTAGTGCGATCGCGCAAAGCTATTATTGTTGGTGATCCTCTACAAATTGAACCTATTATTACTCTCAGTGATCAAAGACGCGAGAACTATCGTCAAATAGCGTTTCTTAATAGAGGATTAACTGAAATTGATTATCATCGTTATAGTCCAGAAGAGGAGTATACGGCGACTACATATCATCGTGCTGCTGGCGCAAGTGGAGAAGGGGAAGATAAGGGTAAAGGAATTCGTTTGAAGGAGCATTACCGTTGTCAGCCGAGTATTATTCAATATTGCAATGTGATTACTGACTATGATTTAGAAATAAAAACAGTACCAGTCAATTCTTTAGTAGAGTCACACTTAATTGCTTACGATGTTGAGGGTAATATCCGCAATAATGTTAATGAAGTAGAAGTTACTGCTGTATGTGAAATAATTGAGCATTTATGTAAACAAGGTTACTCATTAGAAGATATAGGTGTTATTTCACCCTTTAAAGTTCATGCAGCTGCATTGAGAGAACGATTAATAAAAAAGTTTCCTAAATTCAACCTAAAATCTGTTGGAACAATTCACACCTTTCAAGGTTCTGAAAAGAAAGTAATTATCCTATCTACAAAAGTATGCCAACCACAAGATAATGTTTATTGGATTAACAAACGCCCAAATCTTTTGAATGTTGCTGTATCAAGAGCGAAAGAACTATTTATTTTGGTGGGTAATCTTTATAGGCTAGAAAAAGGAAACCTGACTCGTCAACTTGTTGAACATATTCGAGAGCATGGAGTTGTCTTAGAATATAAATCTGAGGCTGAAATTCCCCAGTCCGAGCCAGGAACTATTCCAGTCTATGATTGTGAACATCTAAAAATATTTAGAGAAGCTATCGACCAAGTAGAGGAAGAATTGATCATTGTCACGCCTTGGATTCGAGGAAATGAATCAAAATTGTTTGCTAAAGATGTTGTTTCAGTTTTAGAAAGAGGAGTTAAAGTAATAGTAGTTTACGGAAATAAAGGTAATGAAGACAATGATTATAATGATGCCACAACTGAGAATAATCTGAAAGATTTATTATCACAATATTCAGGTTCACAATTAATTCGTTTGGGCGAAGGATTACATATAGAAAGTAGGGGAACAAATGCAAGAATTTTAGTTTATGATACAAAGCTTGCTGTTATAGGAAGTTGGAATTGGCTTTCTCATCTTTACAGAAAGCAATGCAGTAGAACATCATTAAATATCAAGCCTCAAATTCGGCGAGAGACAAGTATACAGTTTTCTGACTCATCATCTATTGAAAATATAAAAACAAGCATTAATCAACTAATTACACCTTAATTAAAAGAGTTTAGATTAAAGAACAGGCAACCCTGAATCCAAATTCCTTGTCTCTAGTGGTTGCAGCTTCAGAAAAGCGAAATGTAGAACGACACAAATTTGAATGAGACCCCCAAGAACCACCACGCAAAATTCTATATTCCTCATTTCCATCATCTACCCATGCACTACCATTTAATGGTGCGCCTTGATAGTCATCGTGTTGATAATCAGCGCACCACTCCCAGACATTAGCGTGCATATCATATAAACCAAAATCATTAGCTGAAAAACTACCAATTTCGGTCGTATATTGGCGATCGCTGCCATTAATATTGGTATTTTGACTGCAATAATTAGCTAAATTATTTATGATGATTTTACCAAAATGGAATGGGGTTGAAGTTCTCGCACGACAAGCATATTCCCACTCAGCTTCACTGGGTAAGCGATATTGTCTTCCTGTCTTCTGCGACAGTCGCTCACAAAACTCCCGTGCATCATACCAGGAAACTCGCTCTACAGGTAAATTACCGCCTTTAAAATAGGATGGGTCAGGGTTAAGGTCTCGATCAATTTTTGGCTGATTTGCAATAAGCTTCCACTGTAGCTGAGTGATAGGATACTTCCCCAAAAAGAAAGGTTGTATAGTAACTAAGTGCTGGGGACGTTCATCCTCTTGAGATCCTTCCTCATATTGCGATGCACCCATTAGAAATTTACCACCCGGAATGGAAACCATTTCCAGTACAACACCATTTCCCAAATTTTCTATAAAACACTCAGCCTGTTTACGGTAACGCTTTGTTTCTTTTCCTTTATGATCTACAGTTACCACTTCAAACTCAAAACTATTAAGCTCTGGTAGTGGTGGACTTATTTGCTTTTGTGGATTAGTGTTGACTAAAAACTTTTTACTTGTGCTTTGAGGAGAAAAATTAGACGAAATCGAAACTGGGCTTTTCTGGAGGGCTTGTTGTAACTGTCGGAGAATCGTCTTTGTTTCTTCATCTATACCTTGGTAGGTGATGCGATCGCCAATATGAATATCATTTCCTTCAGCAAGGTTAACAATGTAATTTGCTAACTGCACCTGACTTTGACCATTAACTGTCCTTAGACATTGCCGTAATAAATTAATATCGTTTTCATTTCGACTACCGTCCAGAATACGGTCAAGTATTTTTACTAACTCATCAGACGTAGGAAACTGTGGCATATTGGCAAACTATTTGTTAGCAGCACTGTTCCCCTTGACAGCACTGCTATAGTAGCAAATCGTTCCAATTCGGGCAATCTTATGCTTTAAAGTGTTATTTTTAGGTGCAAATAGGCTTCTGTCACCAGACCCTGACAACTTTTGGGTCTGGTTACACTAAATGATGCTTTGACGGCATTTGAGGAAAGTAACGAAGCACTGACAGGTGTATTAAAACATATTGATTTTAATCGTCAAGCCAGTAAAAATCGGATTCCTAATGTCAAGTTGTGCGAACTAAGTACACACAAAGATCCCAATATTACTAGAGATGATGATGTAGTCAATTTTCTTATTCCATTACCAGTTTTACCATAACAACAGCGTATTACTGAGATTTTGGATACGGTGGATGAAGCGATCGCTTGCACATCTTCCCTTATTAGACTTGTTGGGTAATAAGCTCAAAAATCCTTGAAATCTGCTTGTGGCAAGCTTTTTATTGATTTCTGACCAAAATTATTGAAACCCAGACTCCCTAAGCCTTTCAGCGATTTTAGTCACTATTTCCCGACAACTCTATTATAAAACTAAAACAAAGCTCAGGGCGGCATTGGTGCTAACGATCGCTATTGTGGCAATGGCAGTGCAAGGGCAGGTATTGGTTTTTACACTAAAATAGGTGGAAGTAGGAATCTACTTTTTCCACCTGTATAATTACATTACAAGTATTTTTGTAATTTAAGTTAAGTGACTTTCTAGCAAAGATGCGATCGCTTCAGGATGGATATTCTTGTATTTCTTTTTACCAAGCTGTAAAACACAGTTGGGAGCGCTACCACAGCATTTTTGGCAACTGGTACGTTCAATGGTAACTTTGTCTAACAAACCGCGATCGCACAAAGTTTTTTCTAACTCTGATAATAATCCTTTACCACCACGTTTAAGGCAACCGCCCTTTTGACATACCATAATCCTCGCTTTGATTTGAGGTGGTAAATCTTGCTTTGGACACCCATCAATTGGTGTCACCCGATAGGCTTTAATTTTAATTTTACTTGTGCGCGAATCTACCTTACTATGGCCACAAACGCGAATTTTCTGGCCAGGAACTAAAGATGAACTCAGAGAACGGCGCAACTCTTTAGGCAGTTTTATTTCTACATCTCCAGATGGAACTGCCAATTGCATATATTTATATTTTCCTGGTTCACCACCAACAAAACCTAGTAACTGTCCTTCAAGGTTTAATTCTGATAACGTCAAATACTTGTTACCCATAATTGATAAAAAGTTAGTAACTAGTCATTGGTCATTGGTCATTCGTCATTAGTTAAGAGTTAGAAGTTAAAATTTATAATTCATCACTCCTAACTCCCAACTATTTTTAAGCGAGCCGTTTAGCTTCTACTGTTTGAGGTAAATTTGCTGTGTCTGGCAAATCACGAAATTCTAATTCCCAACCATTTGCTAGGGTGAGAACTTTGCCATCATTTCCATCGGTTTGTTTGACTACTTCTTCTTCAAGGTCTTTTTTTGCAACGTAAACTACTAAAGTGCCGGCATCATTCATCCGTAGCATTACTTTCATGAGATTCCTCAACAGATTCTAGTTCTTTTTTCTTACAGCCGACGACGAATCCTGTTTCCAAGAAATGCACAGCATAAATATAGGAAGTCTGCAAATATGTCCCTATACTGGCTATGTAGCCGATATCTCCTTTGTTCACTAAAACTTGCCCAACTTCTTTACCAGGGAAAGTACCATCGTTCTTGAGCAGTTTCCGAACTCTGACTTTTTCACCAATTTCAAAAGCAGGTGGCAAGTTTAGTTCTAATTCATCGCGTTGCATGAGAGTACCTCTGTTCTCTGACCAAATTCAATAGTTCTTCTGTCGTCAGGCTGCGTTTTTTCTGTACCGATTGATGGCGCACTGCATCCAAAACAGATTGGGTTTCTTGGGAGTTCAAGAAAATTCCATGCTGTTCTAGCAAGTTTGAAACCAAATGCCGTCCAGAATGTTTACCTAATACTAAACGCCGTTCCCAACCCACCTCTTCGGGAGCAAATGGTTCGTAGGTAATGGGATTTTGTAGTACTCCGTGAGCATGGATACCAGATTCGTGAGCAAAGGTATTTTCGCCAACGATCGCTTTCCAGGGTGGTACGCTAGCTCCTGATGCGGCTGCAACTAGTTGAGACAGTTCCAGCAACCCAGGTGTGTCGATGCCCAAATCAACGCCGTAGATGCGTTTAATCGCCATGACAACTTCTTCTAAAGCTGCATTTCCCGCCCTTTCACCTAATCCGTTGACTGTGGTATTCACTGATAAGGCTCCAGCTTTGATACCCGCAAGAGCATTGGCTGTTGCCAGACCAAAATCATTGTGGGTGTGGATTTCTAAGGGAATCATCAAAGCTGAAACCAGCCGTTTGACCTTGTTGTAGGTGGTAAAAGGGTCGAGAACTCCTACGGTGTCGCAGAAGCGGAACCGGGATGCACCCCATTCTTGGGCATAAAGCGCTACATCTAAGAGGAAGTTTTCATCGGCCCTGGAAGAATCTTCTCCGCCGACTGCTACCCAAAGACCTTGATCGACGGCGAAGCTGATACAGTCTTTGAGCTTTTGTAAACTAACTCGCCATTGACCGTGGAATTTGGCGGCAATTTGGATACCAGAGACGGGAATGGCAATATGTACCCGGTTCAGTCCGCAAGCGATAGAAGCCTTAATATCTGAGATAACAGCGCGGTTCCAGCCGAGGAGTTTTGCTTGTAAACCCAAGTCAGAAATTGCGGCGATCGCCCGCGTTTCTTCATCACCCATTGCTGGTATACCGACTTCCAATTCGGGAATACCAATGGCATCGAGAAACTTAGCGATCGCAACTTTTTCTTCTAGGTTAAAAGCAACACCTGCTGCTTGTTCGCCATCACGTAATGTAGTGTCATTAATTATGATTTGATTCATTGCAAATATCCCTCTCTTGGAAGTATTCTTAATAACCTTTCTCTCTACAATCCCCTGCGATGGCAAATGCTAAAAATATCACAATTCATAATGTAGGATACATGATCCTTAATTATTGCCCCATTATTAGCATCACATCTGTATGACAGGGAACTAAAACCATGTATAATTTACTAATCGTTTTTACCGATGTCAGTTGGAATTTGTTCGAGTAGCAATGAACTAATATAACTATTAGCAAACCCTGAACAAAGTAAAACACAGAATCCAGCAATTAAGGATGTAATCATCTTAGTAACCTCAGATTTTCTAGAGCATTGGTGTGTAATTTCGGCAGGTAATGGTACTCAAAGTCAAAGGGTTAAAATTGGCTAACTTTGTTCTGCTAGCCAGTCAAAAATCTTTCCTAGCTGCTCCAAGTCAACTAAACCATACTGCCAGAGGAGCATCGGTAGTGGCCCATTTTCTAATTCACGGTGTCGCAGAGCTACAGCAATATCGGCATTTGAAAGTTCAAGTTCGTTGTGCAAAAAAGTGAGGAGTTTTATATCTCTGTTACGAGTCGCCATAAATGATTGAACTTTCAATTTCTAATTTTGGAAAAGGATTAAAAATCATAATTTCCAGTTTCTACCTGGAAATTTTGCCTTTTTAATTGTTGCTATATGTCAGGGTAATTTTAGATTTACTAGCAGTAATAAAATCTAAACCCTATCTAATCCATCTCAGTCTGCAATAAATTCTGCAAGCATACAGTAGCTTCAAACTCTAAACCTATTTGAGCTTTGTGCATCTATGAACAAAAAGGATGAAATACAGTAATTTCGTCATGAATTCAAGATTAATAGGGTCTGAATTAGAAGACTCATGACTCATCACTATAAAGCCAGCAACGCTCTAGCCACTCTAATAATTCCTGACGAGAAGCAAGAAGTTGCATAACTGTACTGCGAATTAGAATCGCTTCCAGCAAATTGTTCACTTGTACTCGTAAAGAACCATCGGGGGGACAGTAGCTCTTAATTTTTAACTCTTGCAGTCGGTGATAGATTCGCCAGCGATCGCTCAAAGGAATCTGCAAAACTTGATCGCCTAAAGTATTATTTGTCATTTGTCCTTTGTCCTACCCTGCGGGAACCCGCAGACGCGTCTATGTCATTTGTCAGTTGTCTTTTGTCCTACCCTGCGGGTTCGCCTTTGGCGTTCTCGTAGAGTAGCCGCTGGTGCGTCTATGTCATTTGTCCTTTGCTAATGACTGATGACTAATGACTAATGACTCTTGCCTTAAAGTTTGCAGTTGTTTTTCGAGTTGCTCAATGCGCGAGAGCAAAGAACGAATTACGGTTGCTTCCACATCGGGTAGCTTTCCATGTTCTAAAGGAGAAAGGCTGGCGTTTTGATTCCGAGAAATAATTCGACCGGGAACGCCCACAACAGTGCAATCGCTGGGGATATCCCGCAATACAATGGAACCTGCGCCAATACGGACACGATCGCCAATTTGCAGATTACCCAAAACTTTCGCACCCGCCCCAATCACTGCATTTTTACCCACTGTGGGATGACGCTTACCGCTTTCTTTACCAGTTCCGCCAAGGGTAACGCCCTGGTAAATCAGTGTATAGTCGCCCACGATCGCAGTTTCGCCAATGACAACACCCATTCCGTGATCGATAAACACACCCTGACCAATCTTTGCACCTGGGTGAATTTCAATTCCGGTCAAAAATCGCCCCAAATGGGAAATTAAACGGGGGATAAAACCCACTCCTCGACCATGTAACCAGTGAGCAAGACGATGCAGACAGAGTGCGTGCAATCCTGGATAGCAAAACACCACTTCTAGCCAATTCCGTGCTGCTGGATCGCGCTCAAAGATAATGCGAAAATCACTCAATAATGGCTCAAAAAAAACGCCAGAGAGTAAATTTTTCAGCATGGATGTATGTACAGAATTCTGTGTTTTGGTACTGGGGAGATCGCTAATACTGTCTAAAGACTGTTGCATCGGTAATGTCTATCTGGTAAAAGAGTCATCTGCTATTTTTATGCTTATATCAGGTGACTTCCAACTCGATACCAAACCCAATGCTGATTGGATTTATTGGATTGATTAAGGTTGTACTCAAACGCCGAAACCCTGACTTAACATAAAGTTAAAATTTGTCTGGGGTTAGGGGCGCTAGTATTTAACGATGGGGGTACTAGTATTTTTGGGGCAGGGGTTAAGAATTTCTGTTCACGCTACAAGAAACCTTACCCGTAAGCCTTTGCTAAGATTTCGTCAAGATATTTTGCAATATATTAAGCTGTACTCAGATGCACTCAAATATGAGTTAAATGAAGCTACAAATGGATTTTTTGTATATGCTACTACTATTAGTATCCTATTATTTGGTTGAACGAAAGGCAGGTTTCTTTATTTTCTTTTAGGATTTGCTGTCTGTATGCACATATACGTTTCAAAATATAGTTATAGCTCATAGTGACTGTTTTCTTATTATATAGATGTGTAGGAATAGCGATCGCAAAAACTTTTATAAATCTTGTTTTCAGGTAGAGGAAATGTAGTTCACTGCGGCTCTGCCGCGAATTCGGGGGGCGAAGCCTGCCAATAGGCATTTCCAGAGGCTGGGAACGAGGATGCTGTCTTGACATATCATAAACAGTCAAACTGCTAGTCATAGCTTTACTACTGACTTAGGGTATCATCTACCTGAACGCTTACGTTGCTGGATTGAAGTTAAAAGTTCATATTTCACAGCATTAAGGAAACAGAACAATGTTAAAAGTTTTTGCCGATCGCGGTGGTACATTTACAGATATTGTTGCCGTTACAAATAATCAGGCAATTATAGATAGACTATCAAAACATCCTGAACGTTTTTTAATTGTTTCTCTACCTAAAGGGCAATGGATTGTAGTCTACAAACTACTTTCAGAAAATCCCGAACAATATCAAGATGCAGCCATCCAAGGTATACGGGATATCATGAATATTTCCAGCAACGAACCCATTCCTACTGAAGCAATAGAAGTAGTAAAAATGGGGACAACAGTAGCAACAAATGCACTATTAGAAAGGAAAGGCGATGCCTGCGGCAAGGACTCCATCCTACGCGTCGTTCTTCTCATCACCAAAGGATTTAAAGATGCGCTGCGAATTGGCTACCAAAACCGCCCTAACATCTTTGCCCGTCATATCGTTTTACCAACCATGCTTTATGAACAGGTAATTGAGATTGATGAACGTTATGATGCTCATGGCAATGAATTAATTCCTGTACATATTCAACAAGTCAAACATGACTTACAAGCAATTTACAACACAGGAATTCGGAGTTGTGCTATTGTTTTTATGCACAGCGATCGCTATCCTAGACACGAACAACAAATAGCCCTAATCGCCCAAGAAATCGGCTTTACGCAAATATCTGTATCTCATCAAGTTAGCCCGTTAATGAAATTAGTTAGCCGAGGAGATACAACAGTAGTCGATGCGTATTTAACTCCTATTCTGCGTCGCTATGTCAACCAAATAGCGAGTCAGCTACCTGGAGTAAAATTAATGTTCATGAAATCTGACGGTGGTTTAGTTGCAGCCCAACAATTTCAAGGCAAAGATAGTATTTTAAGTGGCCCGGCTGGTGGTATTGTCGGTGCAGTTCAAACTAGTAAAAGAGCAGGCTTTGAGTTAATTATTACCTTTGATATGGGAGGAACAAGTACAGATGTGGCTCACTTTAAAGGAGAGTATGAACGGCAACTAGATTCGGAAATTGCTGGGGCGCGGATGCGAGTTCCCGTATTAGCAATTAATACTATTGCAGCTGGAGGCGGTTCAATTCTCTTTTTTGATGGTTCTAGTTATCGTGTCGGCCCTAAATCTGCTGGTTCAAATCCTGGGCCTGCTTGTTACCGACGTGGGGGGCCATTAGCGGTTACTGATGCCAATGTAATGTTAGGCAAAATTCACCCGCAATACTTTCCATCAGTTTTTGGAATTGATGGCAATTTGCCTTTAGATAAAGATACTGTTATTCAGCAATTTACACAATTAGCCCAAGAAATTCAAGCCGTTACATTAAATCATTGTACTCCTGAACAAGTAGCGGCTGGATTTATTGCGATCGCAGTGGCAAATATGGCGAACGCAATTAAAAAAATCAGTCTGCAACGGGGTTATGATGTTAGCCAATATGTGCTTTGTTGTTTTGGCGGTGCAGGTGGGCAGGTTGCTTGTTTAATTGCCGATACTTTGGGAATGAAAAAAATATTTCTTCACCCTTATGCTGGTGTTCTCTCTGCTTATGGGATGGGGTTAGCTGATGTCAGAGCGATTAGAGAAGCAGGAGTAGAACAGCCTTTAAGCCAAGCAATAATTCCTAATTTACACCAGTTAATGCAATATTTAGAAACTCAAGCTAGAAGTGAAATAGATGAAGTGCATAGTCAAGTCGAAATAGTCCAAAAAGTTAACTTGAAATATGAAGGGACTAACTCTACTTTAACCGTTAACTTTGCGGATGAGTTGGGATTGATGCGGCAACAATTTGAGGATGAACATAAATCTCGTTATGGTTTCATTCAATTAGATAAAACTTTAATTATTGAATCAGCTTCAGTAGAAGTAATTCAAAAAATGGATACTCCCGAAGAACCCTTAATTACTCGTACACGCTCTATAGTTGAAACCCCCCAAACTATTGATGTCGTAAAGATATTTAGTACTGATAGATGGTATGATACTCCTGTTTACAGACGAGAAGATTTACAACCAGAAGATAGTATTAATGGGCCTGCGATCGTTGTTGAAAAAATTAGCACAATTGTAGTGGAACCTAATTGGCAAGCGAAATTAACTGCACGAAATCATCTAATTTTAGAACGTCTATAAACTAGCTGTTATGCTGGAAAATACTCACCCTTGCTACAGTAAGCTCAACACGGTTTTACAATAAAAAGGCTATCCATTCATGGACTCCCGCATTCAGTCATATTTGCGCTTCGTCGCAAGCCAGCAACGTGATACGGAGCAGATAGGGCCTTTTCTTGCTAGCTTTAACCGCCATAGCGCCAATCCTTTTCTTAACTATGCCATCCCCAATAACGCAGCCACCCCCTCACTCACTGATGTCAAAGCACTAATCGCTGCCTATGAAAGTCGCGGACGAAAACCACGTTTAGAGTACCTTGCTTCTCTTGCGCCTACTGTTGAAGAGGTACTAATAGCTGCTGATTTTACAGTTGAGGGACGCTTGCCACTTATGATTTGTACTCCTGGTTCAGAGCAATTGCTTCCTGTTCCCCCAGACATCGAATTAATCGTGCCAGTTTCGGACACTGAAATGCTTGCTACAGTTTCGGTGCAAAATGAGGCTTACGGAGAGTCTGCACCAAGTGCAGAAGATGGTAAACGTCTTGGTAATAGCCTAGCAGCAGGCGGAATTGCTGTACTTGCTCGGGTTGCCGCAACAGGCGAACCTGTAGGGGCTGGAGTGTGTTCTGTGCCAGGAAATCAGACGACAGAAATCGCCGGTATCGGTGTGCGTGTTCCTTTTCGCCGACGCGGCATAGCAGGAGCCTTAACAACCCGGCTGGTGCAAGAGGCTTTCGAGGCAGGTGTTACGGTGACGTTTCTCATGGCGGCACATCAAGAGGAACTGAGAATTTACACCCGTGCTGGATTTTCTAAAATAGGCGAAATTTTGCACATTTCGTTTTCGCCTAAGTAGATATTAATAGCTAGTAGTAAAGACTGAAGTATTTAAAAGAGTGATTAAGCGATTTACTACACAATTTTTTTTTAAAAAGTTAAAAATGTACACAACATCTCAACCCGATCCTGTCCGTTTAGAAATATTTAAAAATCTCTATCAATTTATCGCCGAGCAAATGGGAATTGTTCTCCAAAATACGGCAGCATCTGTAAATATCAAAGAAAGGCTGGATTTCTCCTGCGCTATTTTTGACTCCTCTGGATTATTAGTCGCTAATGCTCCCCACATCCCTGTGCATTTAGGCTCAATGAGCGAAAGTGTCCGCAGCTTAATTAACGATAAAGGCGACACTCTAAAATCGGGAAATGTATATCTATCTAATAATCCTTATAATGGGGGAACACATCTTCCTGACGTAACTGCAATTACCCCTGTTTTTCTAGAGAATCGTGAAAATACTCCATTCCCTACTCCCCTCTTTTTTGTTGCTTCTCGTGGACACCAAGCAGATATCGGGGGAATTACTCCCGGTTCAATGCCTCCCCACAGTACTACAGTAGAAGAAGAAGGAATTATTTTTGATAATTTTCTCTTGGTTGAAGAGGGCAATTTTCGAGAACTCGCAGTAAGACAGCACCTTTCAACTCATACTTATCCTGCTCGTAATCCTGACCAAAATATCGCTGATTTTAAAGCACAAATTGCCGCAAATGAACGGGGAGTACAAGAACTCGCTAAAATGGTTTGCCAATACAAGCTCGATACTGTTCAAGCTTACATGAAATTTGTGCAAGCTAATGCTGAGGAGTCCGTGAGAAAGGCTATCAATTTCCTCAAAGATGGCTCATTTGTTTATGAAATGGATAATGGGGCACGAATTCAAGTTAAAGTGACGATTGATTCAGAAAATCGTAGTGCTACCATTGATTTTACTGGAACTTCTGCACAACTAAATAGTAATTTTAATGCTCCAAAAGCTGTAACTCAAGCCGCAGTCTTATATGTCTTTCGGACTTTAGTTGATGATAAGATTCCTCTGAATGCCGGGTGTCTTAACCCTCTAAAAATTATTATCCCCGTCGGCTGTATGCTGAATCCAACTTATCCGGCAGCAGTGGTAGCGGGTAATGTCGAAACTTCTCAAACCATTGTCGATGCTTTATATGGCGCTTTGGGTGTCATGGCTGCTTCTCAAGGAACGATGAATAATTTTACTTTTGGTAATCAGCAATATCAATATTATGAAACTATCTGCGGCGGCTCTGGAGCAGGAATTGATTTTGATGGAACTGATGGTGTTCATTCTCACATGACGAACTCCCGTTTGACCGATCCAGAAGTTTTAGAAACCCGTTATCCTGTACTTTTAGAAAGCTTTAGTCTTCGTCTTGATAGCGGTGGTAAAGGAAAATATTCTGGTGGTAATGGAGTTGTCCGCCGCATCCGGTTTTTAGAACCTATGACAGCTAATATTCTCTCTGGCCATCGGGTTGTCCCTCCCTTTGGATTAAATGGTGGAGAAGCGGGAATTGTCGGACGCAATTGGATACAACGTCAGAATGGAATTGAAGAGAATTTAGACAGCACAGCAACAGCAGAGATGAAACCTGGAGATGTTTTTGTCATAGAAACTCCTGGAGGAGGCGGATTTGGTCAAGTCTCCTAGCGTTTCAACTCTCAGAATTTCAGCTAATGGCAAATGTTTCCAAATATCACCGATTGTTCCGAAGTGCCTATTTGTCATATTGATTAGCGAAAGATTTTATCTGTAGTAACATTTGTCAATCCAAATTCGCATTTCTTCTTCAGAACCAAAACAGACAGAGTTTCCTGTAATCGGATCATAAGCGTGCCAACAGGAAATGTTACCACGACGATCTGATTCTGGCCACACTTGGAGGTCAGAACCACTATTCATCCATATAACAAAATGCTGCCAATATTTTTGTAAATTTAACAAAAAATTAGATTTATTCATAGTGAAAGCACCTAATAAACAGTGAACTATTACTTTTACTTTCACGTAATAATTTTCAACTGAGAAGGTACAGTTTTGGCAGATTTAATCTAGTACAGTTAAGCGCCATCCCAACTGGTATAGTGAAAAAACTCCCAACTGTACTAGGTAAAGTTGGTAGAAATAGTTTATATTGCCAGTATTGGTGATTATTTAATCATTGACGAGTGCGCCAAAATGAACATTTTATTAGAACGGCAGTCACCCAAACCTATTTATTTGCAAATCCGCGATCGCATCAGTCGTCTCATTAAATCTGGCGCACTCAAAAGTGGCGATCGCCTCCCTTCAATCCGCTCTCTTGCAGAAAGTTTACAAGTTAACAAACTCACGATTATTGAAGCATATAACGTTTTAGAAGCAGATGGAATTGTTTCTGCTCGTCAGGGTTCAGGATACTTTGTCAGCAGCGTTTCTGTTAAAAGCACTAACTTAGAATCTAAATTTGCTCCAGCCCAAAATGTCATAATTACAAAACCAGGAAAGTGTTCTTTTTATGAGATGTATACTCCACTGGTGCAAGCACAAACGGAGCCAGGAATAATTAATTTTGGCTACGGTTATCCCCGTCCTCCAAAGGATATTAACCTCATTGCTAGACGAGCGCTAAGACAAGATGATACTGATATTTTCTTTCCCCACGAGATGCCTCAAGGACAACTAACTCTGTGCAGACAAATTGCCCAGATGTTAGTACATCAAGGATTAGAGGTTTTTCCAGAGGATTTAATTATTACTAATGGCTCTCAGCAAGGGTTGTCATTAGCGATGAATTATTATGTACAACCTGGAGATTGGGTAATTGTCGAAGCTCCCACCTATTATGGTGCAATTTCTATTTTAGAAAGCTTAGGAGCTAAGATTATTGGTATTCCCATGAGTGCGGAGGGAATGAATTTAGATTTATTAGAGCAATATCTCCACAGCCACCGCCCGAAATTAATTTATACGATTAGTACCTTTCACAATCCAACTGGATTAACAACTACACAAAATCATCGTAAAGAATTACTAGCATTAGCTGAAAAATATGAATGCCCAATTTTGGAAGATAATGCTTATGAAGGAATAAACTTCGATGCAGTGCCAGCACCAATTAAAGCTTTAGATAAAAATAATTTAGTGACTTACTTAAGCACCTTTTCTAAAACTTTAATGCCTGGTTTACGAGTGGGCTATATGGTAGTTACAGGTAAGCATTATCAAGCAATTATTGAGCAGAAATTGCTCCATGACTTGCACACATCCAGTATTTCGCAAACAATAGTTAGCGAATACCTCGCTTCAGGACATTACCGCCGTCACCTCAGCCGACTTCGCACTGATAATCTCCAAAGTCGTAATACTATGCTGCAAGCTTTGGAGCGTTATTTTCCTGAAGAAATCCGATGGACAGTTCCTACAGGGGGATTATTTCTCTGGGTACAGTTACCAGATGATATTCCGATTGGGACAATTCGTAAGGAAGCCTTTGCACAAAATGTCTACTTGGCGTGCGGTTCGGCATTTTTCCCCGATAAGCAGGGTTATCCAGCGATGCGTCTGACTTTCTGTCTCTCCCCAGAGGAGATTGAGCAAGGTATTTCGATTGTGGGTAAGCTACTGAAAAAGTATATTTCCAAAGGATGCGTAGATACAGAGCGGCTTGTCGTCAAAGAGCATATATCTAATTATCAGCCACTTGTTCACAGTTTCTAGCGATCGCCTTATTAAAGTCAAGCGATCAGGCAGAAGGAATACTGGCTTTCTTGCTAATTTACTTATACAGCAACACTCTTGAGGATAGTCATTGGGCCTTGAGCTTTGAGAATCTCCATTTCTGCTGCATTCCGCACTAGTAAAGCACCAGCGAATCCTAATGAATTCACAGATATAGATTGGAAATGCTCCTGCGATCGCGGTACGATCAACATCCATTCTCGTGTCGCTAGCAGATTGTAAGCACCAGATTGCCTTGCATCTAAACCTACAGCATCTAGCAAAGCCTGATAAACTTCCAGTGTTGCTTGCGCCGCCGTGAAGGGCGACTGCATCCAATCGGGATTTAATGGTGCGAAAGCGTATAGAAAAGGAAGTTTTGGTATTATGTTAGTAAAGCCCACCGCACCAGAAGGTATTGATTCCTGAAATTGTACTGCTGTTAGTAGAGGTTCAATAGGTATCTGTGGCCCTGAAGGTGCAAGTGGAAGTGGTACTAATTGCAAATGCTTGTGTCGCTGGCTAGCACCTGCGGTTTTGCCACTGTTGTAAAATGCTAAACCATCGAAATCAGCCAAACATGACCACATAGCCGCAAAATCTTCCAGAGTCAGCAAACTTTCCTGTTCCTCGAAGGCACGGGTAATGATTAGCAGATGATAATCAACAACATTGAATTTATTCAAAAGACATACATGAGTATCAGAAATATCCGCCACAAATAAATCCTCTTCGTAGGGCAAAAAAGGATTAAACTCTTGAGCAGAGGTAGCAGATTGTTTTTTCTCTTTCTCCTTGGCTGCTTTTTTGCGATTCAAATTAGACAAAATCCGTACCAAAAAGCGCACGCCATCCTGTTCGACAAATTCAAATTCGGTTGGTATTGACAGTAGCGCCCCGCATTGTAAAGCGTGTTCAGTCCGTTTTTTAACACTTGTCCATAAAGTGCCAGGTTTAAGTAAGATTTTCCCCTGTGCCATTTTTCTTCCTTCAGGCATGGTAAAGAACACGTAGCGCGAAGCTGTGCGCCTCTAAGAATGACCAAAAAAGGCAGAGGGTAGGAGGCAGTTATTGCTGGAGGAATAAATCTATTTCCCCTCTGCCAAAAGGGTCACAAGCCCCTAAATAAATTTTATGAAAAATATGGAAATATATATTTCGAGATGCGAAGCACAAGAAATATTGCCTCCTTATTAAATCCCCTCAATTTATTTATGGGGATTCCCTTCTGCCTTCTGCCTTCTGCCTCTTTAATATATTCCAATATGGTTCAGTAAAATAGCAAAGCTTTCACAACAACGCAATACCTTTGCAACAAAACTGTCATAAATCATATCTACATTAGTAATAGATATAAATATCCTTCCAGACAGCAATGCAAAACGAATCTCGCGACAGAGAACACCCATTAAATAGCATTTTACATAACACTGCTGATACCAAATCCCATAATCGAGCACCCTGGAAAAAGGCTGCCGCCTCTCTATCGCTGGTGCTTCTGGGATCAGGTATGACCTTGGCAGGTGGCTATATGGCTGGACATTCTCGGCAGGTGTCTGAGAGTGCATCTAATTTGGCAATTAATCGAGTAAATGCCGCTCCTCCAGTACTAGCTGCCACAGATCCTAACTTTGTGACCCAGGTGGTGCAAAAAGTCGGGCCAGCAGTAGTACGGATTAACTCTTCCCGAACAGTAAGAAGCCGGATACCAGATGAATTTAACGATCCGTTTTTTCGCCGCTTTTTTGGTTCCCAACTGCCACAATCACGAGAAAGGGTAGAACGGGGTACTGGTTCAGGTTTTATTATCAGTGCCGATGGTCGGATTCTTACTAACGCCCATGTGGTAGATGGTGCTGATACGGTGACAGTGACACTCAAGGATGGGCGCGCCTTGGAAGGTAAGGTGTTAGGAAAAGATGAATTAACCGATGTTGCTGTTATCAAGGTTGAGGCAAACAATCTACCTTCAGTAGCCATAGGTAACTCAGATCAACTGCAACCGGGAGAATGGGCGATCGCGATCGGCAACCCCCTTGGACTAGATAATACAGTAACTACCGGAATCATCAGTGCTACCGGACGCAGTAGCAATTTAATCGGTGCTGCCGATAAGCGAGTAGAGTATATTCAAACCGACGCAGCCATTAATCCCGGTAACTCCGGCGGGCCCCTGCTAAATTCCCGTGGCCAGGTAATTGCAATGAATACAGCTATAATTCAAGGGGCACAAGGATTAGGGTTTGCTATTCCCATCAACACAGCACAACGCATATCCAATCAACTTATAGCTACAGGTAAAGTAGAACATCCTTATTTGGGAATTCAAATGGTAGGGTTAACACCTCAGCTAAAACAAAATATCAACTCAGATCCCAATAGCGGTTTGAGCGTGAATGAAGATAAAGGTGTATTAGTTGTGCAAGTTGTGCCAAATTCACCAGCTGCTAAAGCAGGGATACGTGCTGGTGATGTTATCCAAAAGCTTGGTGGGCAATCAGTCACAGATGCCAGCAGTGTTCAAAGGGCAGTAGAAAATAGCCAAGTCGGGGGCGATTTACGTATGGAATTACGTCGCAATGGGCAAAATCTTAATATAGCTGTGCGACCTGGTGCTTTCCCCACTCAAGTGCAATAAAAGTTTTGCTATCATTCCTCTGTCCCGCATTCCTCGTCCATGTAATCATGGGCGGGGTTAGGGACGGGCAGATTCTATGCTACTTAGGTCGCTTGCTCTCAAACCTTTTTAAATTTTGAATTTTAAACTATTCAATCCAAAATCCAAAATTTAAAATCTAAACTTCAGCAAGTGGTGCTATTTAACCTCTATAAAAGATATTTGGTTATCTAAGTCAGCTCCAAGAGATTTATAATCACCAGCACTAAACTCACGGCATCGACCACCAGTTTCATTTTGGCAAACACGTACCACTTTACCCGGTGGTACACTTAATGAGCTAATAGCGTCATTCCCAACAATATTTAAGTCACCTTCAATGGCTTTGTATACTCCTGGACTTGTAGGGAAAGACTGAGAAACTCCAGTCAAATTAGAATCTCTATAAACCTTAACCTGTACTGACGGCGTGTAGGAAAGCTTGTAAATAGTGCCGCTATAGTCATCCGAAATAAACAAATTACCTTGCTGATCGACTGCCATATCCACCGGTCGCCCCCAGACTTGTTGCGTTGCTGGAACTAACCAACCATTAACTAAATCCATCTCCTCCCCTAAAGTCTTTGTATTACTGTTCCAGGGAAAGTAAGCTATTTTGTAGCCCGTTTTTTTCTGCCGATTCCATGAACCATGCAGCCCCGCTACTACTCCATTTGAGTACAGGCTGGGAAACTTGGTATTTTGTAAGAATGTTAGTCCCAAGGGAGCCGAATGAGCTTGGATACCCTTATCAATCCTGTCCATTGCATTGCAATTAACACTTCCATCAGCATTCCACTGATAGTCGCGGTCAAAGGGCATATTGTTGAGGCCAGTTGATGTGTCAGGATTGGGGTTGCAGAATGGCCAACCATAGTTGCCGCCATCTCGAACTTTCGTGAACGGCTCTGGCGGGTGGTTGTCTACGTAAGAACGGATAATTTTACCGTAATTGCCAGTGCTATCGTTGAACGGATAAGCAATGTTATCTCGATTATTAACGACTACCCAAAGGTCATTTGTGCCAGGTAAGAATGCTAATCCTTCGGCATTGCGTAACCCTTGGGCAAAAAGCCGCCGATTAGTTCCATTAGCGTCGTATTGGTAAATCGCACCACGTTTTGGGTTACTGACAGTATCTGCTTTGCAGGCATTGCATGCAGAGGCGATCGACACGTACAGTTTGTGATTGGCATCAAGTGCGATATTTTTTAGTTCGTGACCATAAGCTCCTTTGAGTTCTGATGTACTGCTGTCTGGTAAACCAGCTATAACGATTTGGCGATTTTTTGCGATTGTATCTCCAGACTTGTAGATGAAGCGGTTAATTTGATGAGTCTCAGAGATATAAACGTATGTGGTGTCGTTAATTTTATGAAACACAATGTCGTGTGGTCTGCGTAGACCCGTCACAAAGTCAGAAATAATTGGGTCTTTGCTGCCATTTGGCCGGACAATTAATACTTTACCCGTACTCGGTTGTGACACTAGAAGATCCCCATTGGGAGCAACTGCCATAAAGCGAGCTTTCTTAATGCGAGCATAAACAGAGATCGAGAAATTGGGCGGCACTTTTAAGTAACGGTTAATATTAAAGGGTTCAGAGGTCATTGTACTAGGCACTTTCACCTTAGTTTCAACAGACGCAGCCGGCGGGTTGGCGAACGCTGTGGTGGTAAGAACCTCTAAGACCGCCAAACTAAGTAGCGATGTGGATAGTATGCCTCCAACTATCTGTCTTGGTTTTAAAGCAAATACAACCATCTTGAACTTCCCTCTAGCTTTGTAGTGATTTGTATTACACATAACTATCGACTAGCTGATTGTACCGATAGTTGGCACAAAGCTAACTCAGGGGTACTAGTTTTTTAAAATACTTAAAATATCTTTATCTACTATTATTTTTTGGCGTTGCTGAATTATGGGATGATTTCGCTTAATTTAGAACGAGTTTTTAATGGTTTCAACCGCCAATTTATCCCGCATTTATGCAACGCACCCTGAAAGTTGTGCAAAAGCTGACCAGAGGTATTCCACAAGTGTACTGTCCCGCCTTTACCACCAGTGATAATGCGATCGCGGCTTCGTTGACCTGTCACTTTTTTTCTTTTACCTTTTTTACCCCAACTTTTGCGACGAATCACCCGCAAACTAAATCCTGTTTCATCCCAGAACCAAGCTTGAAGCTTTGCTGGCTCTTGCTTTGATGCTTCTAAGTACCCTGATAATTTTGCTTTAAATGCTTCTCTCTTTTCAAGGTCTTGTTTGTCCTCCAGACTGTATTTTGCCCAGAGGTAAGTGTACTTTTTTTTCTCTAATATCTTCCTAACTTGTTCTCCACTGAGTTCGATTTCTGTTAGTTCTGCTAAGTATGTAGCCAGTCTCGCTATTGACCATCTTCCAAATTCATATCCCAATTCACTTGGTTCTTTTTCAATGATTTGCATCAACAATTCTATATATTCTTTGGTAACTTTTTGATGGTTCCCTTTTTTACGCTCATCGTGCAATGATTCGATATTGTCTGGATCTCCATGTACACACCAACCAATATGCTACTGTTCTATATCCACATCCTAAAAATTCACTAATTTCTTGGTATGTCTTTCCATCATCCATGAGCAAAAGTATTAATATCCTCTGTGTCAACTACGAAGATTGACTTTCTCTTAAGGCTTTTTGCAAATTCTCTTTTTGCGAACTAGTGAGGTATCCTTTAGCGGGCATAGTCCAAAATATACATTTTTATCCAATTGCCATTTTATACACATTAAATGTGGAATAGCTTAATGTCGCTCCACCAATATTGATAATGCGTTGGTCATGCAAGGGAAATATATAACCGGCAAAGTACCGTGTAGCAAGCACTAAGTCTTCATCTGATAACTTCGTAAAATATTCGCCTAAAATTGCTGCTTTCTCAATACGCTTTGATGTAGCAGCTACTCTTTGTGCTACATGAGCAAAATTAACAAAAGCATTATCTTCTCGTGAAGAGTTTTCCGTCACTGTTGTTTATTGGAACACAACTAGCAGTAAACTATATAGTTTTTAATATTAAATGCTACTACAAATCCCATTCATCTATCTCTAAGAAGATTTTGCCTTAACAAGTCTGGTTCGACACAGTGATAGACACGCAGGCTATGACGTACAATATTATAAGTTCAACGGGTTGCACATAGTTCCGAGCGCGATTGCCCAAAAAGCTATGAACTGGTTTACTCAACCAACACCGAGTGCAAATTAACCATTCTTTATTATAAATAATTACAACTATAGGAACTAAATCATGTCAAAAAGATTGTTATTACTTAGTAATTCAACAAATATCGGTGAAGAATACTTACTTTATCCCCGTCAGGAAATTAAAAAGTTTTTAGGAAGCTCTGTCAATAAAATTGTGTTCATCCCTTTTGCAGCCGTTACTTCAACTTATCAGCAGTATACCGAAAAAGTTGAAAAAGTATTTCAAGATATAGGTTATGAAGTTGATGCTATTCATTTGGTTGAAAATCCTTATGAACTAATTAAAAACGCAGAAGCTGTAGTAGTTGGAGGCGGAAACACTTTTCATTTAATACATTGCTTATACCAAAGTCAACTATTTGAGGACATCAGAAATAAAATTAGTACTGGAACTCCTTATATCGGATGGAGCGCAGGTTCTAATGTTGCTTGTCCTACGATTAAAACAAGTAATGATATGCCAATAATTGAACCGATAAGTTTTCAAGGATTGAATTTAGTTCCTTTTCAAATCAATCCCCACTATACAAATGCAGTAATCCAAAATCACAATGGAGAGACAAGAGAACAAAGACTGGAAGAGTTCTTAATTTTAAATCCAGATATTTATGTCGTAGGGTTGCCGGAAGGAACAATGTTGAAAATTGAAGATTCATCAATCAAATTGATTGGGAACAAACCGATATATTTATTCAAATTTGGAGAAGAAAAACAAGAGTATTATCCTAATGATAATTTGGATTTTCTTCTGAAAAGAGCTTCTTCTGCATGATCACCATTTTTAAATAACTAAATCGTTTAATAGCATCCGATGATCAGAATTTCCACCTTTGATAGTTTTACAATCTACGATTTTGATATCATTACTAACAAAAATCTGTTAGGGCGTAGAACTCATGTTCGTTCTTAAAAGCCACCAGAAGTGGTGCAAGAAATTTATGGTTGGTTATTAGGTCATTGGTCAGTACGAGTGTTAATGTTTCAAGCTGCAACTACTGCTGGTGTTCCACCATTACGCTTAAGTCTTACAGGTACATTATGGGTTAAACGCCCGTGCTATCTATTCCTAAGTTCCAAGACTTACAGTCAGAAGAATTTCCCTTTTTTTCGATTGGTTAATTGTCGAGATTTTAGATACATTGTTACCTGAACGTGTTCACCGTATTAATCCCAGAGTTGTGAAAAAACCTGTATCAAAATTCCGTTCTAAAAAAACACAACACAGAGGGACTGGACTACGAGTAGAAGTTCCAAAATTTCATATCACTCATCAGCTTGCTAGCCTTAACTGAACCGTATTGTTTTATAGTAGGGCGACCAAGGAGCTAGGTTTAAGTCACCTGCAAATATTAGTCTTTTATCCTTTTGAATTTGCAAGTACTGAGTTACTTCAGCTAATGCGGTGTTACGTTTAGCAAAAACATCAGGTTTGAGCGGTACTGAAGGGTGGGCATGCGAGCAGGGATGTATCGAACTTGCTTTGGATGCCCTCCTTGATAATCCTGCAAGTCATGAGTTTTATACAAAAGTCGGATTTCGAGAAGTGGAACGAGTTGTATTTTTTATTAAGTCTGCTGTTGCTGTCAATCTCACAGCATCTCCAGAAGAGAATCAACTTATTATCGAAGCACGCAGTCTAGAAAAGTAGCAACTTTTGTGATATTCTTCCTCAACTGTTCCCTTTGTCAATACTCTGCCACCTGAATCCTTACGTGTTAACTTTGAGGGGGCTGTAAATCCGTGGTGTAGCTAGCCATCATTAAAAGTCTTATAAACTCTTTATAGTTGAACCAAAATGATCATAAAATCGGCGAAAATTAATTATTTTTATTTTCTAAGAAAGTACTAAGAAATTCCTCAAAGGCTTTTTATCTCTACTTTTGTTACCCTAGCTATTTTACTGATTCTTATTGATGTTTTTTTATCCGTAATCATATTTTCGTTAAATGCTATGAGTATTCGCAGTTGACTAATGCCTTTAGTCAATATATTGTGAAAGCTTAATCAAATATTTAATCGAACATAACTATTCATTAAATCTTTTCCGTTAAATTCACTCCAGACAACAATATATATTTCAGACAATTTATTCTACGTTCTATTTACAACTACAAATGTTTTTAATATTAAAGAACTAAAAGTACTTGTAATAGATTTTACTGCCCATTTAGTCATAAGAGTGAATCATGTCCCGCAAACTCCGTCTCCATAACAAAACAATAGCTTTATACTTAGTAGTTCCATGTTCTTTACTTTTAGCAGTAGTTAAACCGCTTATTAGCAGTGCTAATGAAGAATCAAGACAAAGGGACAAATATTATTCGTACTCACTGCCTTTAGGAAAAGGTAATTTAAAAGAATCACGGGTATCGAATCAGATAGCTCCTGGTATTACTCACACGGTTATTGTTAGAGGCGAACAGTCAAACCGTGAAGTGTATACAGTCGATGTAACATTTCAAGCTACTCAACAAGCGGCTCAAGCTACTGCTAATTTATTAAAGTCTCAAGGATACCAACCTTACTTAAAGCCAATATTACGACGAGCGCCAGATGATCCTGAATCTGGTTGCTTGGTTATTTGGTCCGTGTTGGCGCTTTTAATACTGAAGCTCTTGCTGTGACTTTACGAGATCAACTTGCAACTGCTGGATATTCAGGAGTACGAGTTGTTAACACAGCAGAAGACGGAGAACAAACAACTGGTCCTTGGGTTGTGAATGTACTTGAGATAGACCTCCATCAGTCTCACCTGAAAGTTGTTCCCGCACTCGCTAGTGGAATTGTTCCTGGCAATGAACGTTTGACGCAGCTTTCTACTAAAACATCAGCTCTTGCAGCAGTCAACGGAGGATATTTTGTCATTGGAACAAACGATGGGACTCCAGGGGACTTAGCAGGTATTTCCATTATTAACGGTAAGCTGGTGAGCGAAGCAGTTAATGGTAGAACGAGCCTTATCCTGCCTGACAGTTCCAGTCGAGATGCCCGTATAGCTGCTCTTACTTCTAAAATTCTTGCAATTGCAAACAATCGTGCAACAAGAGAGATAGATGGATTGAACCGCAAGCCTGGTTTGATTCGAGGTTGCGGTGGTGTCGGTGGAGACTTGCCTACAGAACAGCCCAAGCATGACTTTACTTGCACAGATAGCAGTGAACTAATTCAATTTACACCTGTTTTTGGGCAAACTACAGAGCCAGGTGATGGAGCAGAAGCTGTACTTGATAAATCAGGTCAAGTCATCGAGTTTCGACAGCAGCGAGGAGGACAGATTCCCCGTAGTGGCTCAGTCTTATCAGCCACGGGTAATGCTGTTGAGTGGTTACGCAATTATGCACAACTAGGCTCAAAAATTGATATTAAGACTCATGTTTTGGCTAATGGATGGGACGTGCGAAGAAGAGATGAGACTCCAGGAGTCATCAATGGAGGCCCAAGGTTGCTACGCAACGGAAAAATAGATATTACTGCTTATAAAGAAGGATTTCACTGGCCCGAAAATCCGGAATTTTATTATAGGTTTGGGGTACGACGTAACCCTCGGACACTAGCTGGAATTACACCACTAGGAAAATTGCTTTTGGTCACAATTGATGGTCGTCAGCCAACAAGAAGTGTAGGTGCAAGTTTTGAAGAAAGCGCTCTGATTATGCGTACACTTGGAGCAACAGATGCTCTTAATCTTGATGGCGGTGGCTCTACAACTATGACTATTAACCAACAACTCATTAACCATCCGTCTGATTCTACTGGAGAGCGACCAATTGCTGACGCTATTGTTATCCTGGATAAAATCCATAATCCCAGACATTGAACAACTCGCCTCGGCTTATCTATGTTATTTTCCAGCGATGAATCCTGGTTGGTACAATAGCATAGGTTATAAAATAGCTCGCCCTAATTGTATTGGAGAAAAGTTTGAGTTGTTAGCGAACAAGTTTTATCCATTTTTTGAAAAATTTTTTGCAGTTAAATCTTAATTAAACGTATTGTCAGGATGCCTATAGAGCGACGAATTATTTGACCAGAGCGACAGATTACGGTCAAATAATCTGTCGCTCTACAAAATCAGCAAACAATTGATGAGTATTGCGGCGTGATGCTGGAGTTTGAGGATGCTTGCCCTGATAAGTTTCCTCAATTGGTGATAGATGCCCCACAGTGGACTGAATGGATGGTTTGATTCAGAAGAGGTAGAGAGCAGTTCTTGCTGGAGGATATTGGTACAAACCAAGCCAAATTGTGGGTAAAAAGTTAGAAACATTCTTTTCGAGATGCACAGCACAAGAAAAGATACGTTATTGCTAAAACCTATGCACCTTTATGGTAGAGGTTGCCTCCAGCAAGAACTACCTCCTTCTATTTGATATGGTTGAATAATGCTGAGTTCAGCTTAAACAGCATTCAATGTTTCATAACCCAAACTCAATAACCCACATTAATCAATATGTCTCTTATTCAAAACAAAGTAGTAATCATCACCGGAGCGAGCAGTGGTTTAGGTGAGGCAACCGCAAAGCGACTTGCCGCTAGTGGAGCCAAGCTGATGCTGGCCGCCCGCCGCGAAGATCGTCTCAAAGAACTGGTTGCAGCGATTACCAAATCTGGAGGGACTGCAATCTACCGAGTGACGGATGTGGTGAATCGCGCACAGGTGCAAACTTTGGCGAGAGAAACTTTAACTACATACGGCCGTATCGACGTGCTGATCAATAATGCTGGGTTGATGCCCCTTTCTCCTCTCGACCAAGTAAAGGTGGAAGAGTGGGATCAGATGATCGATGTCAATATTAAGGGCGTTCTCTATGGGATTGCTGCTGTGTTGCCGATTATGCGTCAGCAAAAGTCTGGTCATGTCATTAACCTATCGTCAGTGGCTGGACATAAGGTGTTTCCGGGGTCAGCAGTCTACTGTGCTACTAAGTACGCAGTACGAGCGATCTCTGAAGGATTACGACTAGAGTCAAACGGTGAAATCCGTTCGACTAATATCTCACCAGGAGCCGTTGCCACTGAGTTGACTACTACTATTACCGATAAAGACACAGCAGCGGGAATTAATCAACTTTATGCCCTTGCCATTGATGCAGACGCTATTGCCCGTGCGATCGCATACACTATTGAGCAACCCAGTGATGTTGATGTGAATGAAATCATCATCCGTCCAACACGTCAAGAACTATAAAAGATTTATTCAGAAGTCAACACGTCGCTACATAAGCTAACATTGCGCTGCTGCCGACGGCGGATAATGCGGATTTGAGCTACGTTGATCACAACTTTCAACCGGAGTCATTGCAGACTTGGGGCAAGCGTGGTTCTCTAATAATGTTGAGATGCGGCGTTATCGAGAGTCTGTTCTTGGGGGTTTGGTCGAGGATGGGTACACCGTTATCGATGGATGCATCGGATGATGAGAGTGGGGCGGTAATCGAGTCGGTTAAGGCGGCTAGTGAGGAATTGTATACTGCTGAGTGTGAAGCGTAGGCTTAGTCCGCCTTTGGCATCGCAAGGGCTGTTGAACTTTCCCAAACGGAACTTTTACACTCTCGCTAGTCTCCAAGGTAGGCTCGGCTGTTGGCGTTGCTGATGGGGAGCCTTACTAGAATGGCTATCTGGGAGAGTGGCAAGTTTGGGTTAACTTTGAGAATGGGTGTAAGTCGGTGGTATGCGATTGGCTATGCGCTGTGTAGGTCACATCCTCACAAAAGTCACCTGATTAATTGCAGAGATTGGCAAGAAGTGCAATAGCTTTGCCCACACCAAATATAATCCTCTGTAGGGATCGCTTAAAAGTTGCCCAAGAACAAATCTATTTTCCGCTCGACTATATGGGATGGGTTTACAGGAAAATCTGGAATGGGTTTATCAGTTTTTTCCGATGGCGTACCGCCTGCTTTATAGAACCCATTTGACATCTTATGAGGTTTTGAATTAAGGTACTCCTCAGCATCTAAAATCTAATACTAATGGCGTACTCCAGCAACCTCACTGATGCAG
>NZ_JACJQM010000065.1:0-31591 GCF_014696655.1 Nostoc sp. FACHB-888
GTGTGCTCTTCCGATCTGAAGAAAATATTTTTTTTGCCCTCAGCAATCAAGGGTTTAAAGCCCCTAAATTTATTTATGAATAAAGATAAAAAATACAGCGTCCATTATAAATCCCCTAAATTTATGTATGGGGATTACCTCCTGCCTCCTGCCTTCTTCCTACTGCCTCCTTAAATTAATAGGACTGTGCATTTTTTCAGAGATTATTTATTACATTTACCAATAGTTATAGCAAGTAAGTAAAATATATTATCTTAAAAATTATACTCAGCCGTTTTTAAAATTTAGGTGCTTGCCAATTAGGATTGATGAGACTTGTCATAATATGATCTTCCCATTGCCCATTAATTAATAAATAATCTCTAGCATATCCTTCAATGACAAAACCGAGTCTTTTGAGTACATTGCCACTGCGCCGATTGTGGGGCATATAATTAGCCATAACTCGGTGAAAGTTTAACTCTTGAAATAGATATTGAGTTGCGGCTTTTAGCCCTTCTGTCATATATCCTTTACCTTGTTTACTTTCAGCAAGGCTATATCCCACGTAGCAAAAATGAGCGACTCCTCGGACAAAATTGCTAAAATTAACAGTTCCAATAATTACAGTGGGATTTGTTTTTGTAAAAATAAATAGCTTTAACGATTGCCCATTAATAAATTCTAGAAAACTATTCTCTATTTGATATTGCCAATATTCTTCAGTGAAAAAACCATCAGCCCAAAGAGGGTAGAATGGAGTGAGATAGGTTTTGTTATGAATGAAGTATTTGAGAATTTGGGGTATATCTTCATGGATCGCTGCTCGTAATAATAAGCGATCGCTTGTAATTAGTGGCAATTCTGATATCATAATCGACGGTATATCTTCCCAGCACATTCTCTAAATTTTATAAATTCTCTCATACGTACGCTTTAACAGCAGCAATAAGATTAACTGTCTCATTATCAGTACAATTGCCCAATGACGCCACTTGCTTCAAGTCGGCAGAGCCGCCCAACGCAGTGGCTCCCCAATACCCAATGTATAGGGTAAGTATTTATGCTGATAATCTGCCATTCATCCAAAATCTTGATAAGCTGATGTCTAATATCTAGAGCGGAAGGATTGAGAGCCAATGGGTGATAAAGCACAGTACGCGGCATAACTTCGATGAAATCGCTTTGCCCAAACGCTGTACCGTAGGAAATTCAACCAAAAGACAGCTCAAGATTTAACCCAGTCTACAAGAAGGATAGTGATGTGGTGGGAATACGCTACGATTGGCAGGAATTAGAGATTCGGGCGATATACAACACGCCATTGCTAGAGTTGATTTATCAAGCTGCTAGCGTGCATCGCCAATATCATGACCCAACAAAAATACAAGTTTGTAAGCTTATATCTATTAAAACGGGAGGTTGCCCAGAAGATTGTAGCTACTGTGCCCAATCTTCCCGCTATAAAACAGAGGTAAAGGCACAAGCACTCCTAGAAAAAGAAACAGTAGTTAGCATCGCCCAGAAAGCTAAAGAAACTGGTGTTAGTCGCATCTGCATGGGTGCTGCTTGGCGGGAAGTGCGGGATAACTCGCAATTTGAGGAAGTCCTGGAAATGGTCAAGGATGTAACCTTAATGGGTCTAGAAGTGTGCTGCACTCTGGGTATGCTGACGGCAAATCAGGCCAAGAAATTAGAAGAAGCAGGACTTTACGCCTACAACCATAACTTAGATACCTCGCAGGAATATTACAGCACAATTATTACCACGAGAACTTATAGCGATCGCTTGAACACAATCGAGAATGTCCGTCAGACAAATGTTACGGTATGTTCCGGCGGTATCCTGGGTTTGGGCGAAACTGTTGATGACCGGGTTGGGATGTTACAAACTCTGTCAAATTTACATCCGCATCCAGAGTCAGTGCCAATTAATATTCTTTCACAAGTACCAGGCACACCCTTAGAAAATCAGCCTGATGTCCCCATTTGGGATATTGTGCGGATGATTGCCACAGCCAGAATTTTAATGCCAGCTTCTGATGTGCGTCTGAGTGCCGGTAGGGCTAGACTTTCTCAAGTAGAACAAGCTTTCTGTTTTATGGCAGGAGCCAATTCTATCTTTTCCAGCGACGACAACAAAATGTTGACAGTGACTACTCCCTGTCCAGATTATGATAGCGATCGAGAAATGTTGAATTTACTTGGTTTGGGGATGCGTCCACCTTCCCAAAGGCAAGAGAAGGTAGCGAGTCCGGCTGTTGTAGGATAAATATTTGATTTCGTGCAAAACATTTAGTCTGGATCTGAATCCTTGACTAAATGTTTTTTGTTATCCCTTTCTTCAAGCAAGTTGTTGCTATTCTCCTTCAAATGAAGTCAAGAGTTTTCTTAACAGCACAATCAATAATTCCCGCTCTGATGGTTGCAAAACACTGAGGATGCGATGCTCATTGTCAACATGAGCTTCTACGGCTTTCTCAATTAAGTTGAAACCTTCTTCTGTCATTTTAATTAAAGTGCCGCGCCGATCGCTCGGATCTGGAATTCTTTGTACCAACCCAGCTTGCTCAAGTTGGTCAACGCGATGCGTCATTGTGCCGGATGAAACCATCAAAGTGTTAAACAATGCCGTTGGTGATAGTTGTTAAGGAGCACCGGAGCGACGTAAGGTAGCTAACACATCAAATTCCCCAAGATTCAGACCAAACTGAGAAAACGTCTCTTGGATTGCGTGTTCAAAATGCTTGGCTACCCGTCCCATCCGCCCAATTACTCCCATTGGCGATACGTCCAAATCAGGACGCTCACGTTGCCATTGCGCCAAAATCATATCGACTGAATCGGAATTGGCGCTGCGATCGCAGGAGCAGTAACAATGGGCTTAGGAACGACATTAACCAAACGCTGGAAACGTCCAGTTTCTCTGCTGGTGTTTACGGCATGGCAATTGGCGATCGGCGGGATGATTCTTTTACCTATTGCTCTAGTTGTTGAAAAACCGTTGACTCACCTGAGTGTGACAAACCTATTGGGATTTGTCTATTTGGGTTTGGTGGGAACTGGGCTAGCTTATATGCTTTGGTTTCGCGGAATTGAACGATTAAAAGCCACAGCTGTTTATTGCTTGGGATTGATGAGTCCGGTAGTTGCAACACTGATGGGATTTCTGGTGTTACATCAAACGCTAATGCCAATTCAACTGATTGGAGCAGCGATCGTACTAGTGAGTGTTTTAGTGGGACAACAAATTAATCGATTAGGCGATCGTTCGACCACTTTTAAGCACAACTCATTGTGAATTTAGGGACAGGCAGAGTGCCCGTCCTTCAAAAATCATAGGTTGATAGGTTGAATGTATCTCTGGGTTAAATTATTTTGGCAGTCCGCAAACCGAACAGCAGACCGACAGCCAAACCAAAGAACAAAGCTAAAAAGCCGATGTAAGCTACAATTGCAAACATTTATGTTTCTCCACAATACTTTCTAAATCTATTGAATCATTAGTTGTTGGGCATTGGGCATTGGAAAACTTTTCCCTAATCCCCAGTCGCCAGTTCCCAATCCCCAGATTGCGATAGAATACAGCCCACGGGCGCTTGTTAGGGGTTGAGCAATGACTTCTGTAATTAATGTAAATTTACCAGAGCAGTCTTATGAGATTGCGATCGCATCTTTGAATTTAGATCAACTGGGTCAACAGATGGCCAGTCTCAAGCTAGGCAAGAAAGTACTGCTGGTTTCTAATCCTACTATTTTTAAGCATTTTGGGGAAAGAGCGATCGCATCCTTGACATCTGCTGGATTTGAAGTTGCTAGCTGCACTCTACCACCAGGGGAACGCTACAAAACCCTCAATTCCATCCAAAAACTCTACGATGTCGCCTTGGAAAACCGCTTAGAACGTTCTGCTACTATGGTGGCTTTGGGCGGAGGTGTGATTGGGGATATGACTGGCTTTGCAGCCGCAACCTGGCTGCGCGGCATTAATGTTGTCCAAGTTCCTACCACTCTTTTGGCGATGGTAGATTCGGCAATTGGTGGCAAAACTGGCGTAAATCATCCCCACGGTAAAAACTTGATTGGGGCATTCCATCAACCGCGTTTGGTTTTGATTGACCCAGATGTGTTAAAAACTCTACCTATGCGTGAGTTTCGCGCCGGAATGGCAGAAGTTATTAAATATGGTGTAATTTGGGATGCCGAATTGTTTGCCCAATTGGAAGCAAGTAAACGCCTCGACCAACTCCGCTATGTAAAACCTGAACTGATACACTCCATATTAATGCGCTCTTGTCAAGCAAAAGCTGATGTTGTTAGCAAAGATGAGAAAGAAGGCGGATTGCGGGCGATTCTCAACTATGGACATACCATCGGTCATGCAGTGGAAAGTTTGACTGGTTATCGTCTAGTGAATCACGGTGAAGCGGTGGCTATTGGCATGGTCGCAGCCGGTCAAATTGCCGTGGAATTGGGAATGTGGCAAAAAGAAGACACGGAACGTCAAAACGCTTTAATTCAAAAAGCGGGTTTACCGACTCAGCTACCATCTGGGGTGGATATTGAAGCAATTATTGAGGCATTGCAGTTAGATAAGAAAGTCAAAGCGGGAAAAGTACGGTTTGTTTTACCAACGGAGATTGGTGTAGTTACAGTTACCGACGAAGTGGCATCAGATATCATTCGGCAAGTTTTGCAGGGAACGTGAAGAATTCAGGAGTGAGAATAAAAATTAGTTGCTCTGTTCTTCAATTACGAATTACGAATTACGAATTACGAATTATTGACCCATGATACTCCAAGCAAAGAATCAATTAACCTTGCAAGAGTTCTTAAATATTCCACCAGGTGAGGGAGATATAAATTATGAACTTATTGATGGTCAAGCAATTCCTAAAATGTCACCAAAAAAATTCCACTCTAAACTTACCCGCGCCCTTCTGAATTCGATTGAGCAATGCTGTGAGGGTCAAGGAGAAGTTTGCCCAGAATTAGCTGTCGCATTAACCCGTCGAGGCCGAGATTGGATGCCAATACCGGATATTTTATATATTTCTAATGAACGTTTACCCCCTGATTGGGATCAAGAAGGAGCATGTTCTGTTCCTCCTGATTTGGTGATTGAAATTATTTCACCAGGGCAAACCTTTGGGCAAATGGCAGCTAAAGCCAAAGACTATTTAGATGCTAAGGTGCTGCGAGTGTGGGTGGTAGATAGTAAAGCGAGAAGCATTACTGTTTTTTATCCAGATGCAGCACCACAAACTTATATGGGAGAAGAACTACTCAAAGATTCTTTATTTGAGGGGTTGGAATTTACTGTTGAGCAGGTGTTTCAAAAGGCAAAAATACCATTAGATACCGAATAGTAAACTTTTTACATTTACCACAATTCTCTTCATCTCAACGTCCATCGAAATTTGAATCGGCGGCTTTTGCTACTCAAACTTTTATATCTTTAGTCAGCAACGCCCTATTTTTGAAGCTGCGGTTCTTTCTGCGGTTGCTGCTGGCTATTTGTTGGTTGCAATTTTTGAAATAAAGCTGGTGGCGTAGCTTTGCGGAATGCGCCGCAGTAGTGCATAGTCATAACCGCCTTGAAAGCCCAATGGTCTGATGGCACATCAGTAAAGGGATTTGGTAAAGTTTCTGCTTGATTTTGGATACAAGCATTCAAAACTTGATTCAATTTTGCTGAAGTGTTGGTTGTAGGTTCTTGAGATTTAACAGGGGTAACAAAGCTAGTAGTAGCTAGCACCACAGTTGTTATCAAAAGTTTCCAGTTCATAATTTGAGTCTTCTAGGGATGAAAGTCTACCCTATTTTAGTTCCCAGGCTGTTGCCCAGGAACTAGAATAAATTTGCTGAGATTAAGCGTTAGAAAACATGGTAAGCATTACTAACATAACAACTAATGCACTGATCCAAAGAGCTAACGATCCCCAACTAACTGAATCTTTTTGTACTTTTTGCCAGAAATTAGTAACTAAGTTATTCCGAATTGCCATTTTATAACCTCCAATTTTTATTAAACTTGTACTGACTCAATACATTAAGCCTGCATTGAGTAAATAGGGAACTCCAAAAAATAAATTATTCCGTTTGAGGTCGTTGACTGTGAACCGTCAACGGTCAACAGCTAACAGTCGCAATGGAATATTTTTTTAGTTGGAAGTCCCATAAAAGTTAATCTTTAGAGGTATCAGCCTTTATTTACTGAATCCCAGAGATTAACCAACATAGATTTAAATTAATTCATGCAACGAATGCCAATGCATATATCTCAACGCATTACTGAAATCTAAAAAACGAACAAAAATTTACAAAAACATATTTGTTGATGCTTAAATTAATTTTCCCATACGTAACTGTTTACACTCCAAAATTTGGCGATTTTGAGAAAAATCTTAACTTTGTCTTAACTAGGTATAAAAGTTAGTGTTTTTAAATCACAAACTACTTAAATATGGACGATGTTTCACTTTTACTCGTGATTTATCTAGACTTGAAAATAGACACAATTAACAGTAAATAATGGTGCAACAAATAAGACATAATGAACCGCAATATTTCTGCATCATTCCAGTTGAGAGAATTACGGCTAACCAAGACGAAGAAATTATCACCTTTGGTGTATCAGCCGACGATGCAAAAAAACAAGGTGAGGAATTATTAGCATCTACCTATGGTTGTAATCAATCACAAGTTTTGGAATTGCTCCAGCAAGCACGAATTGAACCAATAGCTCAGTGGTGTGCCCCTTAAAAGCGAACAGGCAATGTCTACGAGGGGCTATGCCTACGCATGAGTTAGTGAAGGCACTGAAATGGAAAAACTAATATAGAGAAGTCTAAGAAACAGCGCCGCACTACCAATTAAACTAAGTAGGTCGGCGTAAATAATTATTGTTGCAATAAGGCAGTTCTTGCTGGGAGCAGGGGGAGAAAAAGTTTGAGCCTTATTTACTTTTGTTTACATAGTTTGATTTTATTGCACCGACTTACTTATGCTGCCGTTCAAAACTCTGCTACGCGTTCGACACTATGAGATGGATGCCCTTGGGCATGTAAATAACGCCGTCTACCAAAATTATCTAGAACAAGCAGCCATTGAGCATTCAGAATACCTGGGTTTAACTTTGGATGTATATCGGCAAGTGGGTGGCGTATTTGTCATGCGGCGGGTAGAAATTGACTATTTACGCCCAGCAGTAGCAGGAGATACCCTAGAAGTCACTACCTGGTTGAAGGAAATGCGCGGGACTCGTGCCTTGCGATGCTACGAAATTCGTAAAAAAAACGAAGATAATTTGTTAGTCACGGCAGAGGCGCTATGGGTTTGGGTGGATGCACAGACAATGCGCCCACGACCAATTCCCAGTGTCATGTTAGACAAATTTTTGCAAATCCAAAACCCAGGTGTTACAACCTAAAAATGGTTAGTTATTCGACATTTAATGAATCTTAATTATTCTAATGAAAAACAAATGATTGATTTTTTACCCCAGGTAATGCGGATGATCAAGAATACACAACTATGATGTTATAAGTGCAAAATTTAAATTTGTAGAAACTGCAATCAAAATTAGCTCACTAAATCAGGATTTTCCAGTCAATATTATGGAGCAAAGTCAGCCACAAAACCGCCGCATCGCTGATCAAGTATTTCAAGAATCGCTTGATCAGTTGGAGGATATCTTACAAGAAAGTTCAGATGAAGAAATCCCACAACTCGCACAACTGCATAGTAGTAATTTTAGTGAAGTCGAAGATCAAGACTTAACAAATATTGATTTAGCCGCTCTTGAAGATGCAGTTGCTGATATTGAACAATATCTTGAAGAAAAGACAAAAACTAAAGAAAATTGATGATTTATGAGTTCTAAGTTTTAACTCCTAACTCTTGACTCATTTGCCGTCTAGCTTCGTACAACATCAAAGCGGCTGCGATCGCTACATTCAAAGATTCCACCCCAGGACTCAAAGGAATTCTTACTTGTTTGTCTGCGATCGCTGCTAATTCTGCCGACAATCCAGCACCCTCATTTCCCAGTAAAATCAGACTGGGTTTGCGCCAGTCCACGTCCCAATAAGTTAAAGTCGCACTGGGTAAGGTTGCCACTACCTGCATTCCTGCCTGTTGACTTTGTTGAACTGTAGCTTTTAAATCTTCGGTTACGGCCGTTGCTAGGCGAAACCATTGCCCTGCTGAAGCCCGGAGAACTTTAGGACTGTCTAAATCTACACTGTCTCCACTTACCCATAACCCTGATGCTCCAGCAGCAGCAGCAGCGCGGATCATGGTACCCAGGTTGCCGGGATCTTGCACGGTTTCTAAAGCCAGAATTATACCAGTAAATGGTAGTTGAGTTCGGTCTCCGCTTCGTTTTGCGGTTGCAACTACACCATCTGGTTGGACTGTAGTAGCGATCGCATCCAATACTTCTTTACTTACAATTTCGGCGCGATCGCTTTTACTACAAGCTTCTTCCCAGAGTGAGGGGTGGGCTGCTTGCCAATCTGGAGTACAACACACTGTTTCTAGTGGGTAATTCACCGCACAAGCTTCCTCTAACAGGTGTGTCCCTTCTAGTAAAAATAACTGCTGCTTGTACCGCTCCTTGGTGGAGTGAAGTTTGCGGATTTGCTTGACTAGGGAATTTTGTAAACTGGTCAACACAATTTTATATTTTGGATTTTGGATTTTCGATTAATAGAAAATCCAAAATGATATGCGGAACCCGGGACTTGAACCCGGAAGCCTTGCGGCACTAGAACCTGAATCTAGCGCGTCTGCCAATTCCGCCAGTTCCGCTCGCACTTGTACTTATCGACAATTTCCTATTATTGCGCTATGTTTTACCTTTGTCAAGTAAAAACATAACACCTCGTTTAAGAGGCTCAGACTGGAAACAAGTTTTTTAGGGGATAGTAGGTCGAATCAAAATATTAACTGAACAGTACGGCATCGATTTTTAGAGAACACTTAAGTTATTTTACTGAGTATTTAATTTAGCTTAAAACTACTACTTATTCGTTCGTTTTTATTAAATCTTTTAAAAGCTCAAAAGGCTTGCCATTGCTTCTTTTCAGCCTAAATTTTTCACCCAAAAACAATTTTTTTATGCAATATAATGTGGACAATTTGAATCTTTAATGTAGAATCAAAACCAACTTCAAACACCATAAAATACGTATTACTTTTGGAGGTAGGCTTATCAATCCTTCTACCAGCTTACCAGATGCCAAAATTGCTCCAGAAGCAGACTCCTCAGTCTTGCAAATTTGGGGTGGGCATCCTTTGCGAGGTCATGTGAAAATTAGCGGGGCAAAAAATGCAGCACTGGTAATCATGGCTGGAGCCTTGCTGTGTCCGGGCGATTGTCGTATCCGCAATGTCCCCTTATTGGCGGATGTAGAGCGGATGGGTCAGGTATTATCGGCTTTGGGTGTAAGCTTAACGCGGCAAGGCGATATTTTAGACATCAACGCCAGCGAAATTAAAACATCAAAAGCTCCCTACGAACTAGTTACCCAACTGAGGGCAAGTTTCTTCGCCATTGGTGCCATTCTGGCAAGATTGGGAGTAGCGCAGATGCCCTTACCAGGCGGTTGCGCTATTGGGGCAAGACCAGTTGACTTGCATGTTCGAGGACTGCAAGCAATGGGAGCGGAAGTACAAATTGAGCATGGCATTTGTAATGCCTACGTCCCTGGCAGCAGCCGGAGATTACAAGGCGCGAAGATTTACTTAGACATCGCCAGTGTCGGAGCGACAGAAAACTTGATGATGGCGGCTACCCTAGCAGAGGGTGAAACGATCATCGAAAATGCTGCCAGAGAACCAGAAGTAGTTGATTTAGCTAACTTCTGTAACGCGATGGGAGCGAAGATTAAGGGCGCGGGGACTAGCAGGATTATTATCGAAGGAGTCCCCAAGTTGCATTCTGTTGACTACAGTATCATTCCTGATCGTATTGAGGCCGGAACGTTTTTGCTGGCAGCAGCAATTACCCGTTCCGAACTTCTTCTCTCGCCAGTCGCTCCAGAACACCTTATACCAGTGATTGCCAAGCTGCGGGATATTGGGGTGACAATAATTGAGGAAAAGCCTGAACACTTACGTATTCTGCCGGCGGAAACTCTCAAGGCAACGGATATTGAAACTCAATACCATCCTGGTTTTCCTACAGATATGCAAGCGCCGTTCATGGCTTTGCTGACATTGGCCGAAGGCGACAGCGTGATTAACGAATCTGTCTTTGAAAATCGCTTGCGTCATGCCTCAGAGTTAAATCGCTTGGGGGCAGACATTCGTGTTAAAGGCAACGCTGCTTTCGTTCGGGGAGTACCGAAATTGTCTGGCGCACCAGTATTAGGTACGGACTTACGAGCATCGGCAGCGCTAGTCATAGCAGGACTGGCGGCAGAAGGAAAAACTACGATTCAAGGATTACAGCACCTCGATCGCGGCTATGATCGACTCGATATGAAATTGCAGCAATTGGGCGCTAAAATCCTCCGCGTAGGCGAAGCATCAGCAGATTCAGAAATTGCTTCCACTATCAGTAGTCTGTCAACTTGAAATTGATAGGTTAAAGAAGAGGCAAGGGAGCAAGGAGCAGGGGGGATGGAAAAGAGGAATTGGGGCAGAGTGCGCTTTGCTAAGGGAAGAGGAATTGAGGACAAAGGGAAAGACTTGTTGCAAATTCTCACCTCTTGTCAGCTTGTCTCCCCTGCTCCCCTACTTCTTCATTTCCCCCTGCCTCTCGGTTGAGACTGAGGCAAGAACAAGGAGAATGAGGGAGACAAGGTAAAATTTTCTCCCCCTATTTCCCCTGCCCAGCCTAGTTAAATCGTTATACTAACTGTGGGTGGCTGTTTGTCTAACCAGCCAGATTCCATAGTTGTGTTTTTTTATAGCTTGCTGCACTATGTCCTTCTTTAAAACCCCGCTAATTGGTTTAAAAGCTGACTCATTTCGTCATCCATTAGACCTGGAAGCTACCAAAACGCTCAAGCAAATACCAGGCATAGATATGTTGGTGCGAAATTGGCTTGGGCCGATGGCAGAGCAGGTTTTCTATGTAGAAAATATTGCCTCCAGCATTCTAGTGGGTGAAAAGCAACTGCCCGATTTATACAAGCTGTTGTTAGATGCCTGTAAAATTCTAGATATAGAGCCTCCCCAGTTGTACGTCCGCCAACATCCGGCTCCCAACGCCTATACTTTTGCAGTGCGGGGTAAGCAGCCGTTTGTTGTGTTACACACATCCCTGATTGATATTCTCACACCAGAGGAAATACAGGCAGTAATTGCCCACGAGTTGGGGCATCTCAAGTGTGACCATAGCGTTTATTTGACGCCTGTAAATTTATTAATATTAGCTGCGGCGATTGTGCCCAATGTTGGAACTTTCGTTGCTCAAGCGATACAGGCACAACTTTTAGAATGGGTACGCTGTGCTGAGTTTACCTGCGATCGCGCCGCATTACTAGCAACCCAAGACCCCAAAGTTGTCATGTCAGTATTGATGAAGCTGGCGGGTGGTTCCCCCACCTTAGCGCCACAACTGAATCTTGATGCCTTTGTTGCCCAAGCTCGCGCTTACGATGATATTAGCAAGACCGAACTAGGTGAAATGGTTAAAGCTGCCCGCACAGCCCAATTAACCCATCCAGTGCCAGTGCTGCGGGCGCGAGAAATTGACCGTTGGGCAAGCAGTACAGAATATCAATCTTTAATCCAAAGTCATGGACTGAAGTCTACAAGTAATGAAGTTGCACCCAAAGGTGGATGGCGAAACTGGTAAAGGGACTCGCGAAACTTGGTTATCTAAATTAGATGTGTTTTAGCTTACAATACCCCAGATGATTCGCTCATGCGTTGGCGCAGCCCGTCGTAGACATCGCACTTGCTAAAGTCCTTCAGGCAAGCTGTGGGCGATTCACTGTGATGTCAAATACTGGTACAGCCCAAAAATCAGCTAATGACCAGGTTTCCTTACGACCAATTTGCCAAAGATTATCTTAAAGAATTGTTACAACTATTGGGAGAAGTGGAAACAAGTCGGAAAGTTCCAGCCCAAATCCGAGAGATTGATGTTTATTTTGTACCTCCACCCCAATCCACAAGGAATACAATAAAATTAGGGCTGTTAGGAAAATTTGCGGCTGAACCTGCATTAGTTGAACCATTTAGAAATGCAGCTACAATTGCGGAGATCCGCAGTTGCATAAATAAGTTATTTGATATCTTTGCTGAAGTAAAGCGTCAAGCTAAAGGTGATAAAACTCGTCTTGGAGAATCAGAATTACCACGTCTGTGGATTTTATCACCCACGGATTCTGAATCTATATTGGATGGTTTTAGAACTAACCAAGATGAAGAGAATTGGGGAATAGGAGTAAATTTTTTAGGCGATTATTTTAGAACAGCAATTGTGGTAATTCACCAATTACCGTGTTCAGAAGAAACACTATGGTTGAGAATTTTAGGTAAGGGAAGAGTCCAGCAGCAAGCGGTAGACGAACTAGAAGCACTCCCACAAAATAATCCCTTACGTTCCAAAGCAATTGATTTATTATTGAATTTAAAAACTACTTTAGAATTCAATCAGAATATAGACGAAGAGGATAAAGATTTAATTATGCGTTTATCACCTATCTACGAGCAAAAATTAGCAGAAGTTAAACAAGAAGGAATCCAAGAAGGAATTCAAGAAGGAATGCAAGAAGGAATTCTAGCAGAACGTCGTAATGTTATAGAGAATTTGTTGCGAGTTCGCTTTGGTTCTTTAGATGCAGAACTAAGAGGAATTACTGAAGCTTTATTGGCATTATCTCCAGAGGAATTTACTCCTTTATTGCTGCAACTATCTAAAGAGGAATTATTAAATAGATTACTTTAGAAGAACTCAGTCGGAGATACTGGGTTTTACAGCTTTACAAAGAAATCGATGATTACTTAGGAGCGTGAATTAAATAAAATGCAAAACTTCATACTGTATCTAGCTTCCCTCTCCTTCTAAAAGCTATGGTGTACACACAAGTTTTGTCGCAATCATATCTTTATTAAAAAATCTTGCACTGCGTATCCCGCCTCGGAATGAATTCCGAGTCTCATAACCAAAGCCCACTTAAGTGGACTAAATTGATTGTTCAGTCCACTTAAGTGGACTTGAGCTATTAGCCCTGAACTTTAGTTCTGGGCGAGATGTCGGTGAGTGTGAGAGTTTAACTCTGACAAAATGTGGGTAAAAGAGTTGAAAGCTGTGTGGACAGCACTTGTATGTACACCGTAGCCTTATAAACAAGAGGAATTGAGGGTGAGGTAAGCCAAGGACATAAATTATATGTTATTTATTATTCCTTAAGCTTCTTCAATCGGACAATCGGATTAAAAAACATCCCATTGCTTAACCCACAGCCTTTACCATGACAGTTGTATCCAACGACCATCGCTTTCAACCCATAAATCTGTTTGAGTACGAAAAGCTAGCAAAAGAGCATCTATCTCAAATGACGCTTGATTACTATAGCAGTGGTGCTTGGGACGAAATCACACTACGGGATAATCGTGCTGCCTTTGAGAGACTCAAATTGCGACCTCGTGTATTAGTCAATGTAAGCGATCGCAATCTAACCACCTCCATTTTAGGACACCCCCTGCAACTACCTTTATTAATTGCGCCGATGGCTTTTCAATGTCTAGCTCATCCAGATGGAGAAATTGCCACGGCTCTAGCTGCGGCATCAGCTGGTGTGGGTATGGTGTTAAGTACAATGGCCACAAAGAGCATTGAAGAAGTGGCAAGTGCATGTGATAATCTTCCAGATTCTCTGCGATGGTTCCAGCTTTACATCCATAAAGATCGAGGATTAACTCGTGCTTTGGTAGAAAAAGCCTATAAAGCAGGCTACAAAGCACTTTGTTTAACTGTAGATGCACCTGTTCTCGGACAGCGAGAGAGAGATAGACGTAACGAGTTTGCCTTACCCCTAGACTTACATCTGGCTAATCTTGCCACCATCTCAGGACTAGATATTTCCCACGAGAAAGGCGAATCTGGTTTATTTACCTATTTTGCCCAACAGCTAAACCCAGCAGTAACCTGGCACGATTTAGAATGGTTGCAATCTTTATCTCCACTACCTTTAGTTATCAAAGGAATTTTACGGGGGGATGATGGTGTGCGAGCTGTAGAATATGGAGCCAAAGCAATTGTTGTTTCCAATCATGGTGGCAGACAGCTCGATGGTGCGATCGCATCTTTAGACGCTCTAGCTGAAATAGTAGCAGCAGTAAATGGTAAAGTCGAAATACTCTTAGATGGAGGCATCCGTAGGGGCACAGATATTCTCAAAGCTTTGGCATTAGGAGCAAAAGCGGTACTGATCGGACGACCCATTTTGTGGGGGCTAGCAGTATCAGGGCAACTTGGTGTATCTAATGTCATCTCACTGCTACAAGATGAGTTAAATGTGGCAATGGCACTTAGCGGCTGTGCAAAACTAGATGATATTGACCCTAGTTTATTGATTCTGCCACGCCTCTAAGCCAGAAAATTCTTCAACCTATGTATTATTCCAGCAAAGCTTTAAAAATTAATTTTCAGACTTGTTACAAAATCGCTTAATTAGAGTACAATAATTAAGGTTAGATATTTAAGGGCGGGTGGCGAAATTGGTAGACGCACCACACTCAAAATGTGGCGACCTTGCGGTCATAGGAGTTCGATTCTCCTCCTGCCCACTACCAAAAAAATACTATAGAGGTGAAACTAATGCGCCTAAAAAGATGGGAATCTCCCCGTAAAGAAGGCAGGAACGATAAAGGTAGAGGCGGTTCTGCAAGGAAGAGGCAACTCAAAAAACAAAGGCAAATGTTACGACAAAGGCTCAAAGAAGGTAATAAACCAGACAATAAGAAAAACAATAGAGCAGGGGAAGATCAGTTTATCTTCCCCTTATTTTTTGGACTTTTATTTCAGAAAAAAATAATTTAATGGTTTTTCAGTACATAAACTAAATTAAATTCGTAATAAATTTGCAAAGTCATAAGAAAAATTATTAACCATTTTTTAGAATATACTAATTTGAATTAAACCTTTTAAGCGCATATTTACGTATCAAAACAGACAAAACAAGTATACGTATTTTGTTTTCCCATCTACCTAATTTATGTATAGAATATTACTATATAAATATATATGTATAGGAATTTCTTGCGATTATAATGCTTACATGAACAAATCAAAAATTAATTATGAAGGAAGTATGAATTTTGTCAAACAGCATCTAAAATCCTTAACTTAAAACAGTAAACTAGGACACAGCAGCAAATAATCATAATATTACCGATTAAGTAAGCCAAAAGTATACAAAGAAGGCAATTGCATCTCCATGTGTTAACTTCCTACGATGACACAAGCCTACAAAAAGTCAGGAATCATCCAACCTGAATTTGTCAATATTCGGAATGAATGGTCTAGGTAATCTATGGATTTTTGTCTTGGACACAGGAGTTATTGATGGTGGCAAGAGTGCTTCTACCTACTAAAAAAGTACTGGATTTTTCTATTACTGCTTTACGCTTTGATGACCAAGTACAAACAATACTGAAGTGGGCAAGGAGGCGTGAGAGTAAAACTGTATATGTAGCCAATGTACATATGCTCATTGAAGCTCACTGGAATCCAGAGTTTGCCACCGTATTACGAAATGCAGATATAGTTACTCCTGATGGTATGCCTTTGGTATGGATGATGCGAAAGATGGGAGCGCTTTACCAAGACCGTGTAGCAGGGATGGATATTTTCCTAGCATTGTGTCAGCTAACTCAAACGCAAAATCTTAGCATTTTCTTTTTAGGCTCTCAAACAGAAGTTCTTTCTAGAATGCGAAAAAGGTTAGAACAGGAATTTCCGCAAATGAAGATTGCGGCGATGGAACCTTTACCCTTTCGTCCCCTGACTGAAACTGAAGACGAAGCTTTGGTTAAAAAAATTAACTCTAGTGGTGCTAGCGCCGTATTAGTATCTTTGGGATGTCCTAAGCAAGAAAATTGGATAGCTCAACATAAGGGTAAGATACAGGCTGTAATGATTGGACTGGGTGGAGTTTTCCCAGTTTATGCCGGAATTCACAAGCGAGCACCCCGTATAGTTCGAGACTTAGGACTTGAATGGCTGTATCGATGGATTCAAGAACCGCGCCGACTTTGCGGCCGCTATGCTAAAACTATTCCATTATTCATATGGCTAGCTACGAAGCAACTACTCTCATCAAGTCGTATTGCAGCAGTTTTCCTTCATGAGGCTGGCGATTAATGAAAGCAAATATGTATTCTGTTTAACAAGACATTGTTAATACACTAATCAATTCGATTAACCAAAAAAATCAAAAACCTATGTTGTTATAACCAATAACTATAAAAGTTAGGCACCACCTAAAATCAAGAAATATAAGCAACAATATCGAAATTTATCAGTAAATTTTCTGCTCAAAAATTTGTTGAATAGCCACCAAATTTCAAAAAGATTGTGGTATACTCCTCTAGGATCTATTACTTAGTATCAAGAGTATTTTTTGAGATATTACCGCAAGCATTGTTACATATGCTTTCGGTGTAGTTTTTCGAGAAAAAAATTTTTATGATTCCCATAACTCAAAAAAATAGGTGGTACTAATTGGTTTGAGAATAAATTATTTAGTTGCTTTTTAGAAGGCTACATCATTAATTTTGCTAGATTCGTAGTGAGCAATAAATTACTCACTTTCAAGGCTTATAGCTGCTGACTACTAACTTTTAAAATCCATTCAATTAATGATATTAATCAGTACTTAGAAATATCAAAGCTATATAATACTGTAGGTTCTTTCATCGGTAAACTCTGTAATGGAATCATCTAAAGATTCATCAAATTTACGACAAAAGGCTGTTAAAAGTGTAATTTGGACTGCTATTGAAAGTTGGGGACGCCAGGCAGTCTCTTTAGTCGTTTTCTTTATACTAGCTCGTTTACTTAGCCCAGAAACTTTTGGTTTAATTGCTTTAGCATATATTTTTATTGAATTTGCACAAATTTTTGTTGATCAAGGATTCTCTGTAGCAATTATCCAGCGTCAAGATATAGATAAAGAACACTTAGACACTGCATTCTGGACAACTCTAGGAATCAGTATATTTTTGACTATCTTAAGTGTTGCTTGCGCTAGATTAGCAGCTGATTTCTTTAAACAACCGCAGTTAGTACTAATTATTCAGTGGTTATCTATAAGCTTTACATTTAGTGGGTTGAGCGCTGTGCAACAAGCAATTCTTGAACGTAAGTTTGACTTCAAGAGTTTAGCAATACGCTCACTATTGGCAGTGATAATAGGTGGAATAGTTGGCGTAGGGATGGCTCTTTTAAACTTTGGTGTTTGGAGTCTTGTCGGTCAACAATTATATAGTGGTTTTGTACAAGTTTTAGTTTTATGGCGAGTTAGCGATTGGCGACCAGGATTCAGATTTTCTGCCATACATGCTAAAGAACTTTTTACCTTTGGAATTAATATATCTGCGTTTAACATAATCAACTTTTTCAATCGCCGAGCCGATGACTTACTAATTGGCTACTTTTTAGGACTAGTTGCATTAGGTTATTACTCGGTTGCCTACAAGCTGCTGCTAGTAATGATGCAAGTTTTAATCAGCACTACAACTAAGGTCGCACTACCAATATTTTCTAGATTGCAAGGAGAACCAGAACGCTTAATAAGCGCTTTCTACACTGCTACCCAATTCACAAGTCTTATTGTTTTTCCAGTATTTCTTTGTGTGCCAATATTAGCACCTGAATTTATAAAAGTCTTTTTTGGCGAGCAGTGGATTCAGAGTATTCCAGTATTGCAAGTACTATCGCTTATTGGTCCTGTTCACTTAATCTTCTTTTATAATAATTCTGTAATTCTGGCGCTGGGCAAACCTTCGTGGAGGCTATGGATACAAGTGATTAATACAGTTACGAATGTCGTTGGTTTTGCTCTGGTAGTCAAATGGGGTATTGTAGCTGTTGCATCTGCTTACGTAGTTCGTGGTTACTTAATATTACCTATTTCGTTATTAGCTATTAATAAACTCGTTAAGATTAATTTAACTAACTATCTAAGTTTGTACATAGTACCTTTAGTAGCTTCTGGAGTAATGGTTGGAATTATATTAGCAACTAAATATTTTTTGGGATCATTTATTGAAGCATGGCTTTTACTAGGTATTTCATTGTTATTAGGAATCTCAATATATATTTTTACTATTTCAGTAATATCTCCAAAGCTTTTCAAACGGTTACTTGAATTAGCAGAGAGTTTAAATTTTAAAATAAAAAAGAAAGTTTAAGAATTCACAATTATTGCATTTAAAGGCATTTTGACTATGGCACGCTATACGAACAGATGGGAATTTAACCCGACTCCGACCGAAACCGATAGTATAGCGTAAAGTGAGCTTTTAGGATACCTACCTTGCTTCTATTAAGAGTAAGTTTAGAGCAAGTCAACGTTTATGGTTATGGTCTTAAACCCTTTAATTTACGATAAACAACAAATAAATTGCTTGTAAATTTTACTGAATTAATTAAATCGATTTAAAGTATAATTAACTTGATAAATCAAAACATAAAATTTACTACTTTAGTTCATTAAAGAGGTCAAAAATGAAAATTGGAATTCTAACTTTTCACCATGTAGACAATTACGGTGCAACACTGCAAGCCTGTGCTCTTTGGAGTTTTATTAATAGTCAAGGTTATGATGTTGAAATAATAGACTATCGACCTATTAAAATAGCATGGATATATTTCAGACCTTTAATTCCACTCAGAAGACTTGGAAAAGTTTTCGTAAATATTCCAAGAGCTTGGAAAATGAGACAGTTTTTACTTTCTAATGTGAAGTTGAGTGCTCGAAAGGTTTATGATAAAAAAAGTTTGCAATACTATAATGATAAATATGACGTAGTAATATGTGGTAGTGATCAAGTCTGGTGTTTAGATTCTTTTAGAGGGTTTAATTCTTCTTTCTTTTTAGATTTTATTAATAAACAAACTACTCGTAAAATAAGTTATGCGGCCAGTTTTGGTAATACCCTACAATTAGGGGATTATCAAAAAGAAATATATACTTTAATTAATCAATTTCAAACTATTTTAGTTCGTGATTCTAATAGTAAAAGAATTATTAATGATGAATGCAATAAAGAAGCCACAAAAGTTTTAGATCCTACTTTCTTGATTAAATATGATGATTTACAAGAGCCTCCAAAAATAAAAGACAAATATCTTTTGTTATATACCCAAGCAGAAATAGGATCAGAAGAGGAAGATTTTATAAAATTATTAGCAGCAACCCAAAACCTAACTATAATTTCAGTTGGAAAACCTAATCAATTAGCACAAATAAATTTAGAAGGTGCTGGGCCAAAAGAATGGCTTGGATTACATAGCCAAGCATCTTATATCGTGACTAATACTTTTCATGGTACTGTGTTTTCCATTATTTTCCAGAAGCCTTTTAACGCATTTGTTCCTAGTGATAAGTCGAATAAAGTAACAGATTTACTTACTGATTTAGGGTTACAAAACAGAATATTCTCAGATAAACTAAAATCCCAAATACTCAACCAGGAAATATTTGATATTGATTATGAGGCAGTATCTAAAATACTAGAATTAAAGATTCTGGAATCAAAACAATATTTACTTGAAGCAATTTCGCAAGGAGTAGGTAATGTAGTTTTCCACTCTACGCCTGTAAAAAAAGGTTAAAAGGATGTTTTAAAAGTATTTAGCTGTAATGTTAGGCACTTATTTATCTCCCCTAACCCACTTTAAAAAGAAGGGAACTGGAATCAAAGCTCCATAAAGGGGGATTTAAAAGAAGCTAAAAGCATTTGATACATCAAAATTTTAAAACATCCTCTTAAACCCTTGCACATAAAGAGAGACTAAAAAAACTATGTTAACGATGTGTATAAATAATGCCAGATACAATCACGAATTTGAGATTTGCATAAATGAAAAAAGCTTTATACGGTTTTTACAAAACTAAACATATATTAATTTTATTGTGCCGACTGACTTCACCACTGATTGTGATTTAATTGAAGCATAACCTGTAAGTACGCACTTAACATTATATTGTCATAAGTTGGGGGATAAGTGGATATCCTCTTTTATGGCTGTACAGTGTTTGCCAAATCACAGATGATCTATTTTTATCTAAAGTTCCAAAGGAGTAGAAAGAGTTCAGATGTCTAATTTAAAGATTGAGTCTTTAACATCAAACAGCCTTTCACACTATAGAACTCGACATAACTTCGAGCGAGTAGGAGAGATTAATAGTGTAGATGACCTTCAGGAGTACTGTAATTGGGCTAAAGAAAAGGAAGTCAATATTTACATTATTGGGAATGGCTCTAACACGCTGTTTGTTAAAAAAAATATCAGCTCATTGGTTCTGAAAAATAAACTACCTAAGTACACAAATCCTTTACCTGATAACAGACTCGAAGTATCTTCTTCTGTTTCAATTATGGAAGTACTAAAGTACTGTTATCAAAACTCTATGAATTCTTTTTATTATCTTGCGTCTGTACCAGCAACTATTGGTGGTGCATTAGCTATGAACGCTGGTAGAGGAAGACAACATGGATGCACAATATATGACTTTGTTGAAAGTGTAACTTTCTTTGAGGATGGATGTATAAAAACACTTGAAAATAGTCAAATTGTCCGGGATTATCGGGAAACTATGTTTACTGGAATGCACTCAAAACTGATATTGAGCGCAGTTTTCAAGTTTGAACAAACACAGTTCACTGAAAATCCTTTAACTTCAAGACAAGTTTGGGCAAAAGAACATCAAGATAATACAGCACCTAACTGTGGCTCGGTATTCAAAACCGCTAATTATAGAATACTTGAAAAGCTCAAAGGTCTATCTACTGGTAAAACTATGTTTTCTGCAAAAACAAGTAACTGGATAATTACTAAATCACAAAGTAGCTATTCAATAATTATTTTAATTAAAATAGCTCAAATTTTACATTTTATAACTAGACAAAAAATTGTTCTCGAACTAATTACAATTGATTAAACAGTTAATGCCAAGAAGATACATTTTAGATAGAAGCAACTTTACTTTTTCAAGAAACAAGGTAGCAGGATAATTTGACTTGTTTCTTTCATTGGTCGCAAGTGTTACTATGCCATTAGAACTGCTTTTAAGAAACAGTAATGTTTATTCACATCTTATCATGTGCGATCGCCCGTAAACACCTTAGATACCAAAACCTTACAAATCCATATCCTAACCAAGGTTTTTGCCAAGTATTTATGTAAATGCTGAAGATCGTTGTTGCAATAGATCAAACTTGCGAATTATACACAATACATATTATACAATTGATGTTCTATGTACCTAAATTTAGAGTTTCAAAAACCTTATCCGAAATAAACTACTAAAATACTTGACATTAACCCAGGAATAACTGCTATATTAATTAGAGTGAAGTTGTTGGGGCGTAGCCAAGTGGTAAGGCAGCGGGTTTTGGTCCCGCCATCCCTAGGTTCGAATCCTAGCGCCCCAGTAAATACAAAGACAGGCTATTATGCCTGTCTTTTAAAGTATTTAACTATATTTTTAAGATACGTCTCAATGCATCTAGTTCTGTAAATGTTACTTTTCAGGAGATTTGAGAGCTTGATCCAGAGTCTGCCGAGCCTGTTCTGCTTTAGAACGCGCTTCCTGATAACGCAGATTAGCTTGAGCAAAATTTTTGAGAACTTTAAAACCTTCCTTGAGTCGAGTAATTTCCTCTTCTGTTACCGACTCATCGGTGAACAGAACATCAACCGCTTTGCGAATTTCCAACGCTTCAGATCGTGACTCCTGAACTTTCAACTTGAGTGTCGCCAGGTTACTTAGAACTTGGACAGCTTGTGTAATTGTATCCTCACCACTAGCAGTATCAATAGTTGACTCTTTGACTTCAATTAATTGTTGAGGGCCAAATCCTTCTTCTAGTTCCGTGGGTAGCTTTCCTGAATCCATCAGTTCCATCAACTGATCCATTGCTTTATCACGGGCTTTTGCCGAATCTTTTCCAGAAACAGTAAGGATAATTTCTGGGCTTTGAGCGAGAGTATACTGAACCATATTTGAGCAGAAAATTTGCTGGTTAACCAAGCCGAGGCAAATCATTATAACATACTGTGTGTCCGTTTATTTATAGGTAAATATATTTCAGTGTCGGTTTGCCAAATTAATGTAATTTATATACTTAATCATTTCAAGCTTCATTCCTACCCCTGCCAAGTCGCTTCAAATAAAACTTTATACTTAAGAAAAGAGAATTAAGTTTCAACAGGAGGGGAGAGCAATGGCTCCTAGTCCCACCATCATGCAAGCTGTGGAAAAACTGGGCTACCGTGTCACTGTTGGTGACGTGGCAACCCAGGCAGGATTGAATGTCGCTGAAGCTAATCAAAGCTTATTAGCCCTAGCATCTGATGCTGGGGGACATTTGCAAGTGGCGGATTCAGGTGATATAGTTTACCTTTTTCCACAAAATTTTCGAGCAATTTTGCGTAATAAATACTTCCGATTACGATTGCAGGAATGGTGGAAGAAGGTCTGGAGTGTTCTGTTTTACCTGATTCGCATTTCTTTTGGAATTTTCTTAACTGTTTCCATCGCTCTTATAACTGTTACCATCTTCATGATCATTACTGCTGCCAATTCAGATCGTGATGGCGACAATCGGGGCAGTAGTTTTGGGGGTGGGGGGTTCTTCTATTTTCCAAATTTATTCTGGTATCTTAGCCCAAATTATGACACCCACTATCAGGAACGGCGACGTGAAAGGCCAGAAGAAAGCAATCTGAATTTCTTTGAAGCTGTGTTTTCGTTTTTGTTTGGCGATGGTAATCCTAATGCCAACTTAGAAGAACGTCGATGGCAAGAAATTGCTACGGTGATTCGGAGTAACCGTGGCGCAGTGGTAGCAGAACAAATTGTCCCATATTTGGATGACATTGGCGAGGGATATAGAAGAGAGTACGAAGATTATATGCTGCCCGTTCTGACGCGATTTAATGGGCAACCGTCTGTAAGTCCAGAAGGGCAAATTGTTTATTACTTTCCAGAGTTGCAGGTGAGTGCAGTTAAAAAGCGCCGTCATGCAATATCAGATCACTTGGAGGAATTTCCCTGGCGTTTTAGTGCTGCAAGTTCAGGGCAAATTATGCTGAGTGCTGGGTTAGGTGTACTAAATTTTGTTCTTGCTTTAGTATTGGGAAGTTTATTGAGAGATGGCACTATTGCGGTGCAATTAGGTGGATTGGTAGCTTTTGTGCAAGGAATTTATTGGCTGCTATTGGCTTACGGAGCAGGTTTCTTAGGCATCCCGTTATTGCGTTATTTCTGGATTCAGTGGCGTAATCGCAAAATAGGCGATCGCAACCGCGATCGCCTTTCCAGATCAAGGCTATTGGCAAGTCCTGATGAATCTTTGCAAAAAAAGATCGACTATGCCAAACAATTTGCCACAGAAAAAGTCATTGGCAACGAAGATTTAGTGTATTCCAGCGAAACTGACTTACTCGAACAAGAAGCTGAACATTCTACACAAATTGACGCTGAATGGCAACGGCGCTTGGAACGTGGGAGTGGGGAATAGAGTCAAGAGTTGAGAGTGAGGAGTAAATAATTAAAATTTATTTAAAACTTCTAACTCCTAACTCTTAACTTTCTTCCTATTTCGCCTGAATTGGTGTTAAAGCTACACCTTGATAATAATGCCCCAAAATTTGCAGATGGTTTACTCCTTGCCGAGCCAGATTGTACGCCCCCCACTGACTCATGCCTAAACCATGACCGAAGCCAAGTCCTTGCAGTACAAAACTACCATCGGCTCCCTTGGTAACGTTAAAGCGGGTACTTCTTAGCTTGAGGGCTGTCCTGACTTCTTCTCGCTGTAGAAGCTTTGTGCCCTTGTTACCGACAATTTTCAAGGCTTTAACACTGCGGAAAGGCGAGAATGTTTCTGGAATCATCGCCGTCACATTACCAACTTCAGGGAATTTAGCGCTAATATCACTCGTCGAGAAGGTTTTTACCCAATTACACTCCTTGATATTTTGATCATAGTCTTGAACAGCCCGCAGGTACGGCAAGGCATTTCCCCAAACGTCTTCCACGTTTTCGGTGTGTCCTCCAGAACAAGCGTGGAAAACTGAGAGAATAATCTTGTTTTTATAAGTTAGTACTTGCCCTGCTGTTTCATCAACTGCTTTGTAAGTAGCAGGAGATTCACTGATGACGCCTTTGTAAATTTGCCAGCGATCGGGAGTATTGCCTAAATCGTAAATGGGATTATTCCGTTGTTTTTCTCGTTCATAGAGGGCGTAGGTGCGGGCTGCGATCGCCTGGGCTTTTAGTGCTTCTTGGGGCCAGCTGGCATTCATTTCGCCACCGAGAACGCTGTAAAGATACTCTTGATCATCAACCCAGTTAACAGCAGTTAAGCCTTTGTCTGTTGGGACAACCAGAGTTCTACCTCGATACCAGCGATCGCCAATATAAACGAATCCTTTACCTGTTGGCTCAATCCAAAATAAACCAGACTGCCACTTATCTAAAGCAACTCCGCCAGGAACAGCTTGGGCATAATATGCACTCATTGCTGGTAATTGTCCGAGAGTCCGGCCGGTACTGTCCTTGACGATTCCAGTGGTGGAACTGCCCACTTTTACCTGATTAACGCCCCTCTCAATTGCCACGCGGAGAATTACAGATGCTTGGGCTGGGGCAACCAAAGCAATCCACAAGAGAACACTTACCCACCAATAACGTACTTTAATCTGGGAAAATAAAAATCCTAAGTAAAGTTGGAATTTCATGCTGGTCATCTAAATCACATTAGTATCTAATTGACGCTTTGAATTATGGCGTCTACTACTTTAAGATGAGACACTTCTCCAACATAGGAGGTTGCCACCTCCTACTAATTATGCATTTTGCTTTAGCTATCAGGTAGAAATCAGATAATATTGACACTCGTTCTTGGCAAAAGTGTCTACCTCTGGTAAGAGCGATCGCGCATATTAGAAGTTATCGTCCGTGTTTCATCTTACAAATATTAGTGCGATCGTATTTGAAAACCGCCCCAAAGAGGACACTAAGGATATAGAGAGTTTCAAGAGCGTCCCCCTTTGAAGGATGCTTATTCCGACGCTCGATTACTCGCTAACGGATTCGACGGAAATCACTAGACGCTCTCAGACTTGTTAACGCTCTTAGCCTTTACCCTCCTGTCAAAAAGAGAAAGCTTCCACTTCCTTACTGTATTTGCTACTTTTTGCATCTTATTCGATTTACCTACGATGCCAATACTTTTTGAGAATTGCTCACTTCATTAGCGATAATTCCAATTAAATTCAACTTACTCAAAATTTCTGTTGCTTGAGCCACTTCAGTTCGGGTTACTTTTCCCATGCGTTCTACCATTACGATCCCATTGCAAAAAGTTGCCACAATCCTGGCATCAACTGTACTTAAAATAGGCGAAGTATCTATCAGTACTAAGTCATATGTTTGCTCAAACAACTCTATTAGTTCTTTCATCCGTTGAGAACTGAGTAACTTCACCGTGTCTTCTGGTTCAGGCCCAGCAGTCAAAATATCAATACAGGGGTGAATAGGTTGGATGTAATCTTGAAAATGAGTAGTTGTCTCATCAACTAGTAACAGAGATAGCCCCCAGTCATTAGATAGTTCCAGGATTTTGTGCAGGCTAGGATTACGTAAATTAGCATCAATAACTAATACCCGTCGGTGCATCCGGGTAGCGCTAGCTACCAGCCCTAATACTAGGGTCGTCTTCCCTTCCCCTGGTAGTGCTGAAGTCAACATCAACGACTTGAAAGGTAAGGGATATTTTAATATTTGAATATTTTGGTAGATCATGTCCAGGGTTTCATGGACGGGTAATCTAGTACTGGCTTCTATTACAGAGGAATCTAAACTTCGCCGCCTATTCCAAGGCAGGATCAGCCTCTGCTTTTTGACACCACGCGACGGTAGTTTTGGTACTGATCCCAGTACACGTAGGTTCGTCAGTTTCTTTAAATCTCCCACGCAATAAATAGCGTCATTAAACTTTTCCAAAATCAGGGCTGCTAAGATACCTAAAATCGGCCCAATTACCGCTCCTCCAACCAAAAGTAATAATCTTTTGTTTCCCATATAAGTACCCAGAGTCGGTTCTGCCAAAACTTGCCAGTTATATCCTTCCTGAGCAATTTTTAACCCTAAAGATTGTTGGGCTTGGAGTATTTGTTCAAGGGCTTTGCGGCTAGTTTCTACCCTTGGCAGTAGACGGTTATACTCTGCTATTAAGCTTGGGTATTTATTTAGCTCAGAGCGAAGTTGCTGTTCTGACTCGGCTAGATTCTTTTCATTAGCAGTTAATCCTAAGACAGTTGTTTGTAACAAAATTAACTCGTCTACTAGCTTTGGCTCAACCTCTACCATCTGCCCTTTTAAGAGCGGTTCTCCTTTATTACTAGTAGTAATAGCTTTCACCTCTTGTCGTAATAGCAACAGTTGACTTTGACGTTGCTGCTTTAGTTTTTGTACCGATGGATAATCGTCTGTATAGCGCAACCGCTCCTTAGCCAACCCTAGTTCAGTCTTTTGAATTTCACTCAATAGCGTTTGGTAGCGGCTTGACTGATTTAAACGAGAAGAAATTAGTGCATTCTGCTGAGATGACGAGGCTATTTGTTGCTCTAGATTCTCGTAGCGAACCTTTACATCTTGAAGGTGTGCACGAGTGCTTTGTAGCTGTTTTTGAATATCAGCTAGAGATTCTAGCAGGATTTTACTTTGAGCTTCGGGATCGAGTAATTTATGTTTCTTGCGAAACTGCTCCAAATTTTTATCAGCTTTACTTACTTCTTTTTTTATCTCAGGTAGACGAGCATTTACAAAAGCCAGTCCTTGATTGAGACGTTCTTGTTGTTGCTCTTTATTGTATTTTTGATAGACTTTCTGTAGAGCTTTAAGTACTCTTTGTGCTTTAACTGGATCATTATCATAGAAAGAAACTTTAAATAATTGGCTAAAAACTTTGTTAGCTCCTATACCTCCCTTTTCTAGAGTCACTTTTAGAGATGTTTTTTTGTTTTGTTCTGTTTGACCATTAATATCCTCTAAGGTAATATCAGGATAATCAGAACGAAGTAAATCTACAGCTTTCTGAAGCAACTTAGAACTCAGCATGAGTTTCATCTGAGTAGTGGAATCAATAATTTCAGAATTAGAATCAGTAACCTGAGTATCTTTCTCTACCGGGATATTATTTAACTGTGCCCCTTCAGATAAATTGGAATTCACCAATATCTGCATATTGCTTTGGTAAATAGGTTTGGTAATGAAAGCTAGGAGGCTAGCAGCTGACATAACTACACAGGAAACCCCCAAAACCAGCAAACGTCGGCGAAGCAAAATAGTAGATATTTGTCTGATGTCAACTGCGCCTTGTGCTGAAGTAGTAATCTGTTGCTCTTGATTCAGACTAGTCTTAGCCACTATCAAACTCCTCTAATATCGAAACACTATATTTATTTGGAAGATTTATGAGAAATATGAAATGTTTTTTACACCTATAGCCGCAATAGCATACTTAATTATTCTTCCAATAATGACAGCTCACTTGGCACAATATTATGCCAACTAGTGCTTTCATGTTCATCAATTCACGCATATAAATTCTTAATCAGTGTTGGAAGAATAAATTTTTAATAAATATTTTATTAAAGCAAGAAAAATCTTGACGAAAAATTAATTATTTTTCCTAAGTATTTCAGTAAAAAATTCTCTGATTTACAAATTAATCTATTATTAAAGTAATTTTGATAACTTGTAATATAAAAAACACATTAAAAATAATATCTTAACCATAATCTTTGTAGATTATTGATACACTTAATGAACCGTACATTATTGGTTAATTACTTGACTTACTTACTCAAACTAAACTGCTATCTATTTGCTGGATATTATGAGTTAGATTACTAAAATCTAAGCTAGAGCCTGGTTAATTTTAGATTTTAGATTATAAAGGTTCAATAAAAAATCTTAAATCTAAAATCCAAAATTTAAACGCCTACCTTGGTTAATTCTACTTCCCGTCGCCTGGGTACTTCATGAATCATGAAATCATAAGCCATATCAGTGCGGGGAAAAATAGCACGCGCTTCTTGAAGCAGATCCTTCAATTCTAAGGTATTGCCAGGAGCATAGCGGGGACTGAAATGACTCATAATTAGTCGATGTGCCCCAGCAGCTAAAGCTGTTTGGGCTGCCATCGTGGTTGTGGAATGCAGCCGCTGAAAAGCCATATCTGCATCTTGATGGGCAAATGTTGCTTCGTGAATTAATACATCTGCATCATGAGCTAATTCCACTGCACCATCACAATAAATTGTGTCTGTACAATAAGCAATTTTTCGACCAATTTCTGTAGGACCGCATAATTGAGTGCCATCAATCACCCGTCCGTCTGCAAGTGTCACTGTTTCACCGCGCTTAAGTTGACCATAAATCCGACCAGGAGGAATTTGCAATGCCTTGGCTTTTTCGACATCAAAGCGCCCTGATCGGTCTTTTTCGGCTACGCGGTAGCCGAAAGCTGTAATGCGATGATGCAAATTACCGCAGCTAACGGTGAAGTCATTGTCTTCATAAATTATCCCTGGACGGATGGGATGGACTTTAATGGGGTAGGAAAAGTGTGTGTAAGAGTAACGAGAGGCGGCTTGAATATAATCATTTAATCCAGGTGGGCCATATATATCAACTCGTTCTACATTGCCTGCCAAGCCGCAAGTAGCAAGAAGTCCCATCAAGCCAAAGATATGGTCGCCGTGCATATGAGTGATAAAAATTCGCGAGAGTTGGCTGATTTTCAGTTCACTCCGTATAATTTGATGCTGGGTGCCTTCGCCACAATCGAATAACCATAGTTCTGCCCTTTGGGGTAATCTTAGGGCGACACTGGAAACATTGCGCGCTCGTGTGGGTACACCGGAACTCGTACCTAAGAATGTTATCTGCACAGCGTTCTTTAATCTTCCTATTGCTCAATTTGCTGCTCTATTTTCTATAGTGACACGCTTAATGAGCAAAATACTTTTGAGAGGAAATCGCTTTTTTAAACTCAACACTCAATTAAAGATTACAAGACTTATGCAAAAATCTTTAAAAAGCTTAATTGCTCTAACTGTAAAGGCGCTCTCGGCGTCTTATTTGCAAGAGACTCCGTCAACGCGCTGCGTCTCATAAATAAAAATTCGTAAAGTGTGCATAAGTCCTAGATTACGCCTAAAGGCTCGTAGTAGTGCTTTAGTGGCAAAATTTATCTAATGCACAAAAATGCACAAATTCAGTTTGGTCATTGCAGTGGCAGAGTCACTATTACTGTTGTGCCAACATCTTGCTCACTTTCTAATTGAATATGGCCACCATGTAGCTCCACACATTTTTTAACTATAGTGAGTCCGAGTCCTGTTCCTTGAATTACACCTACATTACTGGCACGATAGAAGGTTTGAAACAGACTGGTTTGGTCTTTGAGAGGAATGCCCATTCCATGATCTCTTACCTGGAAAGTTGCAAGGCGATCTTTACAAATTAAATCAAACCAAATAATGCTATTTTGAGGAGAATATTTGATGGCATTGGAAATCAAATTTGTGAAGATACAATTTAGGAGATCCTCATCTATTTGGGCTTGGGTGAATTCACCTTGAAAGGTAAAGATAATGCTATGCTGGCTACCTGCATTCACTTGAAGAATATCTGTAAGTTCGGTACAGAAATTTACTAAATCCACAAGTGTAGGTTTATATTCCAGTTTTGCTGCTTCAGTTTTACTCAAAAACAATATCTCATCTAAAAGATGAAGCATCTGGTTAATAGCATTTTGTATTCGCTCAAAATATTTAGTTCTTCGATCATCAGTTAGTTTTTTGCTGTTGTATTCAAGGATATCTACAGCCGTCCGGATAGTGGTCATGGGGGTGCGGAACTCGTGGGAAACCATTGCTACAAAGTTCGACTTTAACTCGTTGAGTTCCTGTTCCTTTGCCAGCGCTTGACGCGTGCGTTCTTCACTCTCCCGTAGTTGGTTGAGAATTTCGCTCCTTTCAATGGCATAGCGAATAGCACGTACTAACCGTTGTATCGTCATTTGATCTTTAACAAGATAGTCCTGTGCACCTTCGGCTAATGCTTGCAGCGCTAAATTTTCATCATCAAGACCTGTTAACACCACAACTGGAATATCGGGTACTGCTGCCCGATATTCTTTCAAAGTATCCAGTCCAATAGAGTCTGGGAGGCTAAGGTCTAACAGAACTAGATCGAATCTGCGTTGTTTTATACTCGCTATTTGAGAATTATCAAAGGTGAAAGCGGAGTTTTGCCTGCTAGCATTTATTGCCTCAGATAGCCGTTCAACATGTAACATCTGCCATTGTTCTTGATCTGCATACAAAATTAATCGGCGTAGCAGATGGGCATCACTGCGACTATCTTCTACTAATAGAATGTGAATTGTGAGCTTTTCCATAAGTACAGGGTTATATCGTTAGATAATCTCCTGATTCTTTATTCATCAGACAGGTTAACTCTCTGGTGTTGTAACAATTTAAATTTCTAACCCAATTACTTCTATCATATATCAGCCAAAAAGTAGGATATCCATCATTTTAAGTACTAATTATGACAACAAAAATACAATTTCTATCAACACTTTGCGCCCATCTATTCCTAGCCCTCTTTTGTCAGCCTGGGGAAATAAAAATTGGGGCTAAATGATGAAACCTAGATTTAGTGAGAAGATTAGCAACCGCAAGCTAATAGAAACCTTCAAACAAAGCTCTACAGTTAAAATCCTATCTGGGCAAGGGTTACAGATTATTCTATGCCGAAAGTGACAAAAGAGGGCTAAATGATTCAGGTCGAGTAAGATTAAATCTGGACAGGAAACATTAGTAAACTCTTCTTGCTCTCGTAAATTGTTCATAGCATTTTTACCATCCTCACCCCAGTGCAAGTTATTGGCGATTTGGGCATTTAAAAAGCTTTAGATTGTTAGATTAGCATTACTAGGGGAATCTTGAATTAGCAAAACTTCAATGGGTCGCATATCTACTCATAAATCATGCGGTTGTTATGCAGTTACTAGATTGCTACACAGTATATATATTTAAACATACGTTTCCGATAGAACGCACAAGGTTCCGAATAATCTGACTCATAGCGAAGGGATACAGAACACAAGAAGTCATAAAAATAACAGGATATAGACAAAGGATTGATTTATCAACAATGATAATTTAAAATAAAATGCTTTCTAGTAGTCAACCAGGTCAGATATTGCCCCCTACCCGTATTGCTGATTGGTTCGTGATTTTGCGGCTGGAAAAATTTATCCCCGCCCAACTGGATGAATTTATGAAAGTGCGACTTCTGAATGAACTATTTGAAACCTGGCTACAAGA
>NZ_JACJQM010000066.1:0-31583 GCF_014696655.1 Nostoc sp. FACHB-888
GCATTTTTTGAGGCAGGCAAGGCATTGGCCCAGTTGCGCGATCGCAGGTTATACAGATCCACTCATCGCACATTTGAGGAGTATTGTCGTGATAGATTTGGATACACCCATCGCCGAGTCAATTATCTAATAGCTGGTTCTGTAGTATTTGACAACATAGTGGCGGGAACAAATTGTTCCCAAAATGGGGAAGCGGATGAAATGGGAACAAATTGTTCCCAAAATGAGGGAGTGGATGAAACGGGAACAAATTGTTCCCAAAACGAGGAAGTAGACAAAACTCGACCTAACCCCTCACGAATCCTACCAACTAATGAAGGACAAGTGCGCCCTCTGGCAAAGCTAGAACCCCAGCAGCAGGTTAAAGTTTGGCAACGGGCAGTACAGGAGGCTGGCGGTAAAGTTCCCAGTGCCAGGATCGTCACTGATGTTGTGCAGAGAATTATGGAACGTACCAGAATACCCAACAGCTACCAAATCGGCGAAGTCTGCCAAATTCTTGCTAAGGAGAATCCAGAACTCAGAGGAAAGGGTGGGTGTTGGGCAATTGTCAGCGCAGTGAATGACTTTAGTTGCACTGTGAGAGTCTGGGATGGCGAACATACGGTTGGGTTGCAGCACCTCAAATCTTACAATTACTTGCCTGGCGAATGTGAGCAGATGCAGGTGATTTGCGATCGCATTAATCGGGTGTATTCGAGTGGGCTGGAGGAGTCGGTGCAGAAGTTTTTGGAAATGCTGGGGAAGCTGAAGCGTGCTTATTTGACTGGGTTGGAAGAGAAGCTGTTGGGTTTAATTGAGCGAGAATATGGTGTTACAGACTGAAGTATTATGTTCAACGCCTGACGGCATCTAAGGTTAAACCACCAATTTGAACTTCTACAGGAGTTGCAACTGGGCAACGTGATCAACGCCTGACAGCATCTAAGGTTAAACCCTTCCGGGGGGACAAAAAGGGCTAGGATACAGATAAAATAAGCCTCATAGCCCTTTCTCCTTGTTGATAACACTTACGCTTATTAGGAGCTAGTGTCATTAACTCAGCCACCAATTCATAAGAATTTTCCATAAAATCGACCCAGTTAGACCCATATAATCCAATATAAAAACTGCTATGACGGCGAACTGTCCTTAAGAATTCTTTGATTCGACCGACATATTTTTGAACACCTATGCCCTACTTACCTTTCAGGATTTTCTTTTTTTATTCTTTTATTTAGAATACCCGGAAAGTGACAGAACAGGGATATATTTAGGTCATGTTCAGTCTATACTACATCTGAGTGCATCTCACTCAACTGAAAACCGCTATAACGATCGCTTGCATATTTACACTACTTTTTCGACCACCAGTTTTTGGCTGTGGAATTAGTCCTGATAGTAGTTCTCACTGTTCTAAAGTCAGATTACTTGGATACGATGGATTCATAGCTCTCGTAACGGTATCATACTTAAATATTTTTTCTACTGACAGGATACCGTTACGTGAACTTATCCCACTAATAAGATTCTTTGAATCCAGATATGGATAGTAGCAAGGTCAATGAATGAATCAAAATATACTTTCTGTCGCTCCCAGCGAACAACCAAACGACGATATTTACGTTGATACCAAGCAAAACAACGCTCTTGCTGAAATCTTGGAGCAGAGATTTTGATGGGTCTGCCTTTGTTTTTCTTTGTTTTCCAGACTCGTTTTGGTATTTGGGGTCGAATACCCCGTTTGCGTAAGTTGGCGCGTTGTTGTTTGGAGTCATAACCTTTATCGGCAGCCAGTACCTTGAGCCGTTTACGTGGTCTACCACGCTTCAAAGTTTTAAGTTTTACCTTATCAAGTAGGGGTAACACCTGCTCTCTCTCATTACCCTTGGCTGGAGTCGTACAGTTAGAAAGGGGCATTCCATTACCTTCTGTAAGTGTGTGTATTAAGATACCTTTACCTTTGCCACCATAAGCAACTTCTTCACCCCCGCCCTTCCCAGGGGGAAAAAGACCCGTCAACCGCGCCGAACTCCCAGTTTATCAGCCCTTTCTCATTTGCGATCGCTAACACACGCGCTTGTAAATATTCAAATGTTCCATCTGAACGCCATCGCTTTAACCATCAGTGGGATGAGCTTTTCGATGCCCAAGTATCCCCCCTTGGTAGATCGCACCATCGACATCCAGTAATCAGAATGTACAACAGACTATTTAATACATGGCGATACGGCGCATGAGGCATTCCTTTACCACGCTTTTCTGACTCAACGGGAAATATATCTTCAAACAATTTCCATTCCAAGTCACTCAATCCTTCAAAACGTCCAGCCATACCGTGATCCACTCTTCTTAGTTGAAAAGTAGATTACCACAATCTGGCATTAGTGGGATAGGTTCGTGGGCTTTCTTATTTCTCAGACATCCTCTTAGAATTATTAATGTTCCTTCAACAAATTGAACTGTAACAATGTATCTGCTGTTTTCTTAATCACCTCAAACTCTATACCTGATTTTTCCGAAATCTCTAATAGCGTATGATTACCGTCAGATAAATTTAAAACCCACAACATAGCCATTTCACTCTTTTTTGTATCAGTTTGCCCACCTATAGCACTGTATAACCCTCGTTTACCCAACTGCGGTTCGCATTTAGGATTTTGATTTAAGTATTTTTTATTATTTTCTATAATATCTAAAACCGACAAAATTTTTGAGAAAGAATCAGCAAGATATTGAGGTTGTACAAGTTCCAAATTGTCGGCAGATGTATGATATTGGGGATAAGTACCATGAGGCGATCTCATAAAACACCCTACAGGAAGATTAAAGCCTGGTGAACAAAACTGCCGTTCATCATAGCCATAGGGAGAGAACTCCATAATTTTATAATCTTGACCAGAACTCTTCAACACATGAGTAACAGCTTTGTCAATTTCGGCATTACCTCGACGGCTTTTTTTGTAATGAAACTTGCCCGGATCACCCACACAGGTTACAACTAAACCATGTTTAATTTTGTCAACATTAGCTTCATTTAAAGCTAACCAAGTAATAGAACCGATGGTTCCAGGAATGAAGAGAAAGCGATAGGAGTAAGAAGGTGAAATTTCGCTGAGATGTTTGGCTAAAAAAGTTGCCAATGCTATACCTGAGAGATTATCATTACAAAGCGATGGGTGGCAGGTATGACACGAAATTATAATTTCATCCGTTTTTTTCCCTCTAATGTAATACTCTCCGTAAGTTAAACAACCATTTTCTAACGAAGAATCAATGCGAACTTCATATTCTTCATCTTTTAGTTCCAATAATTGATTATGACTAAGACAAAAACCCCAGTTTTCTTTGTAATAAGAAGTTCTATAAGGAATCCAATCAGGCTGATCGTGCAGTGTAAAAAGATGTGCTTTTAAATCCTCTAATGGCATCTTTTCATGAATATTAATGCTGTAATTAACTATATGGAGATTAGATTGATGGAAATTTACAATCTTTTCACCCTGTGAGTTTTTGATAAAGGCATCTCTAATATTCCATTCTTTGGGAATAGTCCAATCAAATACTTGAGTGCCAGTGGGGATATCATGAATATCTAAAGGAATATGTTGTTTAATAATGTTTAGTGTTTTTCTTAAGCCATCGCCAGTAATACTACGACAAATAGGATACATATCTGAGATTAACTGATACATTTCACAGCTAATATTATTTACATTAACACTATTGTTTATATCAATGTTTTTCTGCATTTTATTTATTAAATTACTTTATAAAATGGGTTAGGTTGCAAAAACTTATTCAGGATCAAATTATATTTAATAAATTAAAAGTAGTTATATTTATATTGAAAATTTGAACACTAATATGTATGCAATTTTTGTACTTCTTACTCTAGTTCTAAACCAAGAAAGAGATTACAGCTAAAAAACGATTTTGCGGCAATAAAAAGCTTCTGCATATTTATTGGGTGAGTTAGATTCAACTCCTCGCAACCTTAGAATTGATAGAAATGTTTCTTCTGTAAACCATTGTTTATTATTTTGTGACGGAAAGCTATCAATAATATATTGAATTTTATTTTGGCAAATTTCATCATTTAAATTAACAAAGAAATTAGGATTTCCTAAATCACCATCATATTTAGGTATTTCATACTCTAAAATTAAGTGATTTCTAAATGTATTCCAAGTAAATTCGGAAATTAAGCGATGATCTTGATGCAAATCCTGGCGATAATGAGTAAAAATTAAATCAGGACTGTATTCTCGTTTTAAGTCCTCGAAAAAGGATTTAATTTCGATTGCTATGAAAGGAAAAAATCCATCTTTAAATTTTTTTATTACTATATTTTTTATATGTTTATTTTTTAAAAATTTATTAGCGCTATTATAAGCTTCCTCTTCTCTTTGTAAGTTTGAACTAAATACAACCCAATAAAACATAATATTTGGGTAAGTTTCTACCAATTTTAATATCGTACCTCCGCAACCAATTTCTATATCATCACAATGCGCTCCTAAACACAAAACTTTATAGTCAAAGTTTTTTTCTCCTTCAAAAGTGAATTTAAGCATATTGCTGATTTTTTAACTTCATAGAATATTTTTTGTAACCACTTGTTAGAAAGGCTAATTACAGTAGATATTCACTTAGTATATCTACTGTTGTGTTAAAGAGATTGGTAGTTATCCTTGAGCAAAAACTACTGATGCAGAATCATTCGTAAACTGATTAATGCGGCTATATTCTAAAGATTTTTCCTCCTTTTTCAGAAGTTTCCATACTGCCCAAGGAGCGTTACCTTGACAATACATATCATCTAATTGCTGCTGCTCTTTGAAAGTATCCATGCACGCCCAAAAGCCGTTATATTTATAAGCTACTAATTGTTTGGTTTTAATTAGTCTTTGAAATGGTTCAAGTACCAATTCTTCTCCGGCTTCAATATATTTAAAGATGTCTTTATTAAACACAAAGAAGCCTCCATTTATCCTAATACCAGCTTGCTGAACACTTTGGATATCATTTACTAACCCATTTTCTTGCGTTGAAACTAAATGGAAACTTTGCGATGGTTTTACACACAGAAAACTGGCTATTTTGTTATGTCTATAAAAATCATCAATTAAGTCAGGTAGGTGTAAATCTGTTAAGCCGTCGCTATAATTGACTAAAAAGGACTCTTCTCCTTCTAAGTATCTTTCAACCGCCTTGAACCTTTGACCTATGTTTGAAGTCAAGCCTGTATCAACAAAAGTAATATTCCAATCTTCAATGTCACTATTTACGAGTTTAATTTTTCTGCCTCCCTCCTGTAAAGTAAAATCATTAGAAACACACTCATCATAATGGAGAAAATAATTTTTGATGACATCTGCTTTATAACCAAGGCACAAAATAAAATCTTTGTGTCCATAGTGAGCATAGTATTTCATCACATGCCACAATATTGGTCTGTAGCCAATGTGAACCATTGGCTTAGGAATATTGGTGGACAATTCTCTTAATCTTGTTCCTAAACCGCCGCAAAATAAAACTACTTTCATCGTAATTTCCTTTGGTATTAATAAATCAGATTAAATTCCAGTTGCCTTTTTGCTCAAGCATAGACATTGATTTCCGGAATCGGGACTACAAATTTCCCACCCCAATCACGTACATACGACATTTGGGACATTACTTCATTTTTCAGATTCCAAGGTAAAATTAATAGATAATCTGGCTTAGTCTCTTGAATCTTATCTGGATGAAAGATTGGGATATGAGTACCTGGTAAAAATTTACCTTGTTTGAAGGGATTTCGGTCTACGGTGTAATCAAGGAAATCTTCTCTAATTCCACAATAATTCAAAAGAGTGTTACCTTTCCCAGGAGCGCCGTAACCAACGATTGATTTTCCTTGCCGTTTAGCGGAGATTAAAAATTCCAAAAGTTGAAACTTGGTTTCCTTCACCTTTTCAGCAAAAGAAAAATAACTTTCTATGTTGCTAAACCCTGCGGCTTCTTCTCTTGCTCTTAATTCCTTTACCTGCTGAGTGATAGATTTGGAATTATCGTCTACATGGCAAGCATAAATTCTCAGAGAACCACCATGTGTAGACAGTTCTTCTACATCAAAGATAGTTAAATTGTGAGCAGCAAAAATATTCTCTACTGTGAGTAAGGATAAGTAAGAAAAGTGTTCGTGATAAATAGTATCAAATTGGTTTCCCTCTATTAGTCGCATTAAATGAGGAAATTCCATAGTAATGACACCTTCAGGCTTAAGTAAAATCTTACAGCCTGCAACAAAATCGTTGATATCAGGTACATGAGCAAGCACATTGTTACCTATTAATAAATCTGCTTGCTTGCCATTAGCAGCTAATTCATCTGCTGTGTTTTGTCCAAAGAACTTGACAATTGTAGGAATCCCTTTTGTGATAGCTACCTCAGCGACATTAGCTGCTGGTTCTATACCCAAGACAGGTATTTCTTTTGATACAAAATATTGCAATAAGTAACCATCATTACTAGCTATTTCTACTACTTGGCTTGAGGTGTTAAGTCCAAAGCAAGTTATTACTTTTTCGGTATAATTTTTGGCATGTTGTAACCAAGAATCAGAGTAAGACGAAAAGTAAGCATAGTGGCTGAAGATATCTTGCGGACTAACATATTCTTGAAGTTGAACTAAAAAACAGCGATCGCACACGTAAACATGCAGTGGATAAAATGGTTCCATTTGGTTTAGCTGTTCTGCTGTCACGTAACTTTCACACAGTGGTGACATTCCCAAATCCACAAAGGTGTGCTCTAACGTTGTTCCACAGAATCGACAGTTACAACGCTTTACGCTTGTACCATTTTGTACAAAGGTTTGCAAAGTTGTCATAGTCATTTATTTTTTAGCTCCCACACTGTTATATGTAATTTGATAGTGGTATACGAAAACCCTTACATCTTCACACCTGGTTGGGCGTGGCTAGAGTATAAAACAGATTCAAACAAAGGCCAGCTTGTATCTTTCTCAGAAATTTCACTTATAGCTAAAGGCCATTCAATCCCAAAAGCTGAATCGTTATAGGGCAGCCCACACTGATAATCTGGCGCATAGAATTCACTCATTTGATACACAACTTCAGCCGCATCAGTTAGCGTCTGATAACCATGAGCAAACATTTCAGGCACGTATAAAGCTCTACGGTTCTCTGCTGATAGCTCAACACCAATATGTAACTTATATGTAGGAGATTCAGGGCGCAGGTCGATGATCACATCATAGATAGCGCCATGAGTACAGCGAACCAACTTTACCTCGGTTGCCGGAGTAACTTGATAATGCATACCCCGGAGAGTACCCTTTTTGTAGTTGAAAGCGAGATTGCACTGGGCAATTGTTGGCTTTAAACCGTGAGTCAAAAATTCCTGAGCGCAAAAAGTACGAGCAAAGAAGCCACGAGTATCTTGCCGTTGCTCTATGTCTATAACGAATGCACCTTTGAGTGCGGTTTCTGTGAATAGCATGACTTATTCCAGAAGAAATTTTGATCTATTTGCTGAGTCCGAATCAAATACTCTAGCTGCTTTAAGCGAGTGAACCCTTTAAATAAAAAAGTGGATTCTGACATATCGATAGCAGTAAACACATCGAACAATTGCTGTGTACCTTTAACTGCATTCCACTCACACTTAAATCCCGGTAGTCTGGTATTAATCTTCTCGAAAGAAACCCGATAGCTGCGGTTATCAGCACTAGCGTCACCAAAAGAAAGTTGGCATCCAGTAAAAACTTCAGCTACTATCTGGGCAATTTCTTTGACTTTATAGTTGCTAGCAGTGTCACCCACATTGAAAATTTGGTTGTGAATAATGTCGCGTGGGGCTTCTAGGGTACATACAATTGCTTTGCAAATATCTAGCAAATGAACTAACGGTCGCCAAGGAGTACCGTCGCTTGTCATCTTGATTTCTTTAGTCGTCCATGCCAGCCCAGACAGGTTATTTAACACAATATCGAAGCGCATTCTGGGAGATGCGCCGTAGGCGGTGGCATTCCGCAAAAAGGTAGGAGAGAAACTATCGTCACCTAATAACTTAACATCTCGCTCTACCAAGGTTTTACATTCAGCATAGGCCGTTTGGGGGCTGACAGGAGACTCCTCCGTAACGTAGTCATCAGTACCAACGCCATAGACACTGCATGAGGACGTATAGACAAAGCGACGCACACCGGCTGTTTTAGCTAGTTGAGCAAGTTGAACTGAGCCTTGATGGTTAATTTCATAAGTCACATCAGGACGTAACTGCCCGGCGGGATCGTTAGAGAGTTCAGCTAAATGAATGACTGCCTCAACACCTTGTAAATCTTCAACTGTGATATGGCGGATATCTTTATTAAGAGTTTTGGCTGTGAGTCCGGTACCGTTGTATAGCCAACCAACTTTGTAAAATCCTGCGTCAACTCCAATAACCTCATGACCGTGTTGCATCAAGATTGGGGCTAATAAAGAACCGATATAGCCTTCAGTTCCAGTTACCAGTATTTTCATGGATGTCAAACCTGATAGGTAGAGCTTGGTTTTGTAAAAAACCTTTGTTAACTTACTACAAAACCATTTCTTCAATACGAGCTACGTCGCATGAAGAACTGCTTACAAGACTGTCTCTCTCGATTGCGCCTAATGTTGTGGTATCTGGCACAATCCCTTACATAAATACCAGTGTGTAATAAGTATGTTTGTGATCGCGTTCAGGAAAACGTATGACTTCATGTACAAGTTATATTAGTTGACTTTACTTTAATTTGTCTATTTATCCTACTTTTCCTACTTTTCCTACTTTTGTTACATCTAATAATATTTAAAATAACAGAAAGCTAAAAGCCATTCTTTTCTGATAAAAATTAAGCCATAAGGAGGAAGAAACCACCGTTCTAAATTAGTTAATTTTAAAACCTACTCAATAACTAATCTTTATCGAGATTAGTCATACTACATTAATTATGTTAACTACACTATTGCTTCAGCTATTGGATTTTTTTAACTATTAAAAATAGTTTATTAAACTCAAAGTTTGAACTAAAATATAACACGAGTATAAATTAATAATTAATCGTTAATTTATTTAATACTTCACCTAAGTTAATAACTGGAGATTCAAAACTGTTCTATGGCACGACGCTCGTTGAAAGCATCTACTGTAGGTATTGAGAAAGCAAAAAGGGCTTTCAAAGCGAGGGAATGGACGCAAGAGTATCTAGCTAGTGAGGTAGGGCTTGAGACTCGCCAGTCAATCTGGAAATTTTTTACAGGTAAACCGATTGAGCGTCAGAACTTTATGGAAATTTGCTTTCAACTCGGTTTAGATTGGCAAGACATTGCTCAACTACCGGATCAGAGGCTACTGACAGAAAACAACCAGACATGGGAAAACTGCCAAGATGTCGAAAGCTTGGTGCAGATGTTGCGATCGCGTCGAAGTGATAAGATTCAATCTCAATATGCCACTACGCAGTTGTTAGATATTCCTCAACCAATTCAACTAGAAGAAATTTATATCAACACCAATATTCTGAATAATATTACAAGTCGAAGATGGTTAGATATCCTCGATCTACAAGAGTCTATTTTAGAAGAATTCGACTGTTTTGATTTTAATCAACTTCATCAAGAACGAGTCTCTGCAATACAAGCAGTTATCACCTATTCCAAACTGATGGTACTAGGTAAACCAGGGTCTGGGAAAACCACATTTTTAAAGTATATTGCTATGCAATGCAATCAAGGCAAATTACTATCAGATCGGATACCTATTTTTATTCGTTTGAGAAACTTTGCTGAGAATGCTAGAGAAACAGTAAGTTACAGTTTATTGAGCTATATTAGTCAAGAACTTGCCGATTGCGGTGCTTCAGACATAGAAATCCAAACATTATTAATTGACGGCAAAATATTATTTTTGCTGGATGGTTTAGATGAAATTCCAGAAGATGATAACCAAACAATAATCAGCAAAATTGCGATTTTTGCGGAAAAGTATTATAAAAACCAGTTTATTATTACGTGTCGGATTGGTTACCAAAAGTATCGGTTTGAGGAATTTAGCAATATTGAAATTGCTGATTTTGACTCCTCCCAAATTGAGGCTTTTGTCCAAAACTGGTTTATCAATGTTAGCAATAATTCCCTAGAGAAAGGACAAGCCTTAACTTGTCAGTTCGTGGAAAAATTACAGTTATTGGAGAATAAACAAATTCGAGAACTAGTCGTAACGCCACTTTTGCTTAACCTGGTTTGTTGTGTATTCCAAGACCATTCAGACTTTCCAGTTAGAAAAGTCGAACTTTACAAGCAAGGATTGGACATTCTACTCAATCGCTGGGATAAAGTAAGGAACATTAAACGAAATGAAATTTATCTTCGTTTGTCTTTACCTCAAAAGTTTGGATTGCTGAGTCAAATTGCTGCTATTACCTTTAAGCAAGGTCATTACTTTTTCACGCAAAGTAATGTCCAGCAATACATTAAGGAGTACCTTTATAACTTACCCATAGACCAAACTGAGCAAACTGAGTCGGAAGGACTGCAACTCAACAGTGAAGTAGTGCTTAAATTGCTTGAAACACATGGATTACTGATAGAGCGGGCACGGGGAATTTACTCGTTCTCCCATATAGTTTTTCAGGAGTATTTAACAGCTAAAAATATTGTTAGTAGTCCAAATTCACAAATATTAGAAAAAAAACTAATTGAGCTAGTTAGCCATTTGACTGAACGACGTTGGCACAAAATCTTTTTACTAACCACTGGCATGTTGGATAATCCCACTTGTCTGTTGCAATTCATGAAGCAAGATATTGATCAGCTTGTCGCTTTTGATAAGCAATTGCAAAAGTTCTTGAACTGGGTTAACCATAAGTCCCTTTCAATTCAGTCTACCCATAAAAGAGTGGCTATTCGTGCCTTTTATTTGACACTAGAACTTCTCGACAACCTGAATTTAACTAATGACTTGCCTTTTTCCCTTGGTATCGATCTCAGGCTTACTAGTAGTCTTACTCCTGATTTAGCTCTAGATATCGCTCTTCAGTGTGCGCTTCAGTTAAGCCTTGCCCTGTCTTATGAACCGTCTTTGGATCGAGTTTTGGCTTTAAGCTTTGCTCTCCCTGATGACCGAACTCTTGCCTGTAACCTTGAGTTACAGAGTTCTTTGCAAAAACTCAAAGAGCAGTTACCAACTCCAGTTCAAGGCAGAGAAAAGTTAAAAGAATGGTGGAATGCTAACGGTCAGACTTGGGCTAATGAATTGAGGTTGGTGATAGTTCGGTGTCGCAATATTGGTCATCAATGGCAGTTCAGTGAGGAGGATAAAGAAATACTCAAACAGTACTACACTGCTAACCAGTTATTAGTAGCTTGTCTCAATAGTAGTTGTAAAATAACTCCCACTGTAATAGAGAGTATTTTGGCAACGTTATTGTTACCTACCCCTAAAAGATTGATGACATATAGCAGCATATAACAGGTTTATATATTCAACCGCAAATTTTAAACTAACTCAGCAACTAGCGTTACTGAGTTAGAAAAGTTTTTACGCAGATGAGTGACCAAATGGATACAAAATTAGACTGAAAATATACGTTAACTTATACATTTCCGTAAACGCGATCGCAAACGCCTTACTGAGACAGTTTAAATATTACAAGATTGTTAATTGATAGCGGTTGTGGTGTTATTAACGCAATATGCTGCGGATGCGTTAATGAATGATACAGGTATATGTGTGTTTCTGTGTGTGTTTCTTGTGTGTTTCTCTTTGATAAGTAAACTCAGCTAGCGTTTCAGCCAAAAGGAAATAAATTTGCAGTGAATTGTCGGGGGTAATTTGCTAAATTTGACTTCAACACCTTCTGGCTTCTGTGCTGAACCACTTGCAAAAAGCGAGGTAGTCACAGTAAAAGGTAAATTTTTCTTTATTAGAGAGAAAAAGTTTTTTCTTAAAGGAGTTAGTTACGGTCCTTTCTCCATCGGTAGCCACGGTGAGTCCTTTCCTGAAAAATCAGTTGTGGAAAAAGATTTCGCCATGATTGGAGAAATGGGTGCTAACTGTCTGCGTACCTATACTGTTCCACCTGATTGGCTTTTAGATTTAGCTGCAATCTATGGTCTTAGGCTGTTAATTGGTATACCTTGGTCTCAGCATATCGCCTTCCTCGACTCTTCTGCTGTGAAAGCAGAAATCCGTAACTGCATTGCTCAAGGAGTTAAAGTTTGCCGGGATCATCCTGCCACCTTTGCCTATTTAGTGGGTAATGAGATTCCTCCAGATATTGTCCGATGGCATGGAGCAAAACCAGTTAGGGCTTTTATCAAAGAGTTAATGGCGGTAGCAAAATCCAACGATCCCGAAGGTTTAGTAAGCTATGCGAATTATCCTTGCACTGAGTATTTAAATATTGACTTTACTGATTTCTCATGCTTTAACGTTTACCTGCATCGGGAACAAGATTTTCGCCGCTACCTCTCTCGGCTTCATAACCTTGCTGAGGATAAACCTCTAGTACTGAGTGAGTTTGGCGTTGACTCAATGGGTGAAGGAACCCAAGTCCAAGCGGAAATTCTTTCTCAAAAGCTGTCATCTAGTTTTGAGATGGGAGCAGCAGGAACGATCATTTTTTCTTGGACGGATGAATGGTTTACTGGTGGATATGCCATACAGGACTGGGCTTTTGGTTTAGTTGATGCAAAACGGCTTAAGAAGCCAGCTTTCCAGACAGTTCAGCAATATTACACAGCGTCTCTGCCGCCAGTGTTACCTGAGTATCCCAAAGTCTCAGTGGTTGTATGCGCTTACAATGCTGAACGCACGATGGATAGTTGTCTAGCTTCTCTCAAAAAACTTAACTATCCCAACTATGAAGTAATTGTAGTTAATGATGGATCGCGCGATCGCACTCTCGAAATTACTCAGCGTTACGACTATGTACGCCTAATTAACCAAGAAAATAAGGGATTAAGCGTCGCCCGCAACGTTGGTATGGCTGCCGCTACTGGCGAGATTGTCGCCTATACCGATTCTGATTGTATGGTAGATCCAGACTGGCTCACCTATTTGGTCGTCAAGTTTCTTTCCTCTGATGTAGCTGCCGTAGGTGGGCCAAACTTATCTCCCCCCGAAGATTCTCTTGTTCCCGCCTGCGTTGCCGTGTCTCCTGGCGTACCTACCCACATACTTTTGAGTGATGAGGTAGCTGAACATATTGCTGGCTGCAACATGGCTTTTCGTCGGGAGATTCTAGAAGAAATTAACGGCTTCAACCCGATATTTCGTACTGCTGGTGATGATGTCGATATCTGTTGGCGACTGCAAGATAAAGGTTACACCATTGGTTTTAGCCCAACGGCAATAGTATGGCATTTTCGCCGTAACACAGTAGCTGCCTATCTCAAACAGCAGCAAGGCTATGGCAAAGCAGAAGCGCTGGTTTATTTTAAGCATCCCTACCGCTTTAACCTTCTGGGGCAGCCCTCTTGGTTGGGGAGAATCTACGGAGATTTATCTACATTTCTTCGTATTGGTCAACCAATTATCTACTCTGGGGTGTTTGGTCGCGGTCTGTTTCAAACCTTGTACGAGCCTTCTTCCTCTCTCATCGCTTACCTCCCCCTCACACTAGAGTGGAATGTCGCAGCTTTTATCCTATTTGTATCCGCGCTATTGTCTGGCGATCGCCCATGGTTAGGTGCAGTAATGTTCCTTATCTCTTTTAGCTGGTGCGTCGCTGGTGCTATACAAGCGCGGATTGACTCTCGTTTTCTTAAAATCAGGGCACGGTTGCTTGTGGCACTGCTGATTTACCTGGGGCCAATTGTACGTAGTATAGAGCGATACAAATGGCGCATAAAGGAACTTAAGAAAGCGGAACCGATAAAGTTTGATGAACTGTAAATAAAAATAAAAGCATAAAAAAAATGACTCAAACACTAACTCAAGCAGATTTGATTAAGTTTGATTCGCCAGCCAGCAGAGTAAATATTTCCTGGCGCGATCGCGCCTATGAGTTGTCCTATTGGACAGAAACAGGAATGGAGAAGGAGAACCTGCTGCAAAAGGTAATGGATTTACTCCTGCCTTCCAAGTATTTCATTGCAATGGATCAAGGCTGGAGCGACTGGGATTTAGAGATTTACCAGGGGATTTGGTCAAAAGTTCAGCTCAAAGTATGTACCGAAAATCATGGAGGTAACAAAAGAGTTTTACGGGTGCGGTGTGCCCTGAGAATGTCACAGTTAGCAACTATGGCTATGGTTGGCTATTGTCTGTTCACAATTGTGGCGATCGTTCTGGGAATGCCAGAAGTAGCAAAATTCACAATTGCAGTAGGTATCCTCAACGCCGTTTTCATGTTATATCAGCACTTCCAGTTGGGACGTATTCTTTATCAAGTACTAGAGATTATTGCTAGAAGAGGAAACTTGGTGCCAATACAAACCACCAGCAACAAGTCTGTCACAGAAAGTGCAATATTACAGTCCTGACGAACGTCCTGGTACTCCAATAACAAATGAAATGACTAGACGGGAGGTAAATCTGTAAGTGAGGCAAGAGATCAAAGCGATAATGCATCGATACGGGCAAATGCTCCGATATCCGCTGCGCCACTGGCGTACCTTAATAGCAATCCTCGGTCTCACAGCTGGCACTTCAGCCACCGCAACACTTCAACCTTGGCCAATGAAAATCCTGGTGGATTATGCCTTTGGTCAAGCAGTGATCCCCCCACTAGCTGGATCATTTCTGGAGACTTTTAACTTGGCGCTCACACCGATGTTGCTGGTCGTTGTCGCCGCTGTTTGTAGCCTCGGACTTTATGCTCTAAACGCTACCTTGGAAACTACCCTTAGCTGGGCCTGGAGTGCTGTCGGGCAAAGTATGGTGTACGAATTGGCCCAGAAACTGTTCTATCGTTTGCAACGCCTTTCACTGTTGTTCCATAACCAACGGACTGTTGGTGATTCCCTCAGCCGTTTGGCCGGAGATACTTATTGCGTTTACACCTTGAGCAGTGCTTTGCTGATTTCACCTGTGCAGCACCTGCTGACGCTAGCAACTATTAGCATCGTCGCCTGGAATCTGAGTCCTTTACTAACGTTGCTTTCACTTTTCGTAGCACCAATGATGGGTGGTTCAGCCCTTGTTTTTGGTTCCCGACTCAAGCGCCGGACAAAACTTAACCGCGAAGCCCAGTCACGCCTCACCAGTTTTGTCCACCAAACGGTAACAGCAATCCCCATGATCCAGGCATTTGGTAGAGAGAGTTACAATACCCGGCAGTTTGAATATTTAGCGGCAGACGCAGTTGTCTTATCACAACGTGAAACTCTGCTCAAGAGTGTTTACGGTGTGGCAAATGGTACTGTGACAACGATTGGTACTGCGATCGTTCTGTATGTGGGCGGGCAGCAGGTATTATTAGAGGCTATGACTATCGGCAGCCTGCTCGTCTTCTTAGCATATCTCCAGTCTATACAAGCAGCATTTAAGGGACTATTTGGCATCTACGGGAGCCTAAAGTCTGTAGATGCCAATATAGATAGAGTGTTAGAAGTTTTGGATGCTAAAGATGGGGTGCAAGATGCTCCTACTGCCAGACCATTGCCTGCTCATCCAGCAAGAGGACGCGGACACGTATGTTTAGAGAAAGTCACCTTCGGTTATGAACCTAACTATCCCGTCCTCCAAGAAATTACCCTGGAAGCGCGACCCGGAGAAACGATCGCTCTGGTAGGCGCGACAGGTGCTGGTAAGAGTACACTGGTTTCCCTGATTCCCCGCTTTTTTGACCCCTGGCACGGACGAGTCCTTTTTGATGGGGTGGATGTAGGAGGTGTGCAACTGGAAAGCTTGCGATCGCAAATTGCCCTAGTGCTGCAAGAACCGTTTTTGCTGCCCCTCTCGGTAGCACAGAATATTGCCTACGCGTGTCCAGAGGCAAGCCTAGAGAAAATTGTAGCAGCAGCCAAAGCGGCCAAAGCGGACGACTTTATTCAACGGTTGCCCCAAGGCTATGACACCCTGATTGGCGAAAGAGGAGCGCTCCTTTCTGGAGGACAGAGACAGCGACTAGCGATCGCCCGGGCATTGCTTAAGGATGCACCAGTACTGATTCTCGATGAACCTACTTCTGCCCTAGATGCCCAGACTGAGAATTTACTGCTGGAAGCTTTAGATCGCCTTATCGAAGGACGGACTACGTTTATCATTGCCCATCGACTGTCGACGATTCAACGAGCAGATCGAATTGTTGTTCTGGAGCAGGGAAAGGTTGTGGAGATGGGAACACACCAGGAGTTGCTGGCTGTCCGTGGTTTCTACTATCGTTTGCACTCCTTGCAGTTTTCCAAACCGTCGCAGGAGGTCGTTCTATGAAACTGTGGTGGCTGCGACTTGCACGTTACGCCCTGGTTCGTTGGCACGGACTCACGTTTGTAATGGTGCTAATGCTGATTAATGTGGGGCTGAATGTACTCAAGCCCTGGCCTTTGAAGTTGATCGTTGATTGCGTCCTGAACAATCAATCGCTACCAAATAGCGTTGTTTGGCTCAAAACCTTGCCTGGCAGTGAATCCAACATTCAGTTGCTCGGTTGGTTAGCAGGTGCCACAATCTTTCTATTTTTATCCAGTGAGGGGGTTCGTCTTGTACAGGAATATGTTGGAGCTGGTGTTGCCAACCAGATGGTTTATGACTTGGGAGCAGCACTGTTTGATCGCTTACAACATCTTTCTTTGAGATTCTACAACCAACAGCAGGCTGGCGATCTTGTTAGGCGAGTAATGACTGACAGCATCTGCATTCAGAATCTGGCGATGGGGGTTTTTCTGCCCGTGCTTACTTCCCTGGTGAATTTGGTAGCAATGTTCGCCGTCATGTGGCAAATTAATCATTTCCTTTCACTGCTCTCGCTTCTGATTGCTCCTCTAATAATGTTACTAATTTGGGTCTTTAACCAGCCCATGACTGAACGAACCTATCAATATCAACAATTTGAAGGTGAGATTGTGGCGTTGAGTGAGCAGACCTTGACAGCGCTACCGATTATTCAAGCATTCGGACGTGAAGCACACGAAGATGAGCGCTTTCACTACCTGTCTCAAAAAGCCCTCCAAGCTTATGTACGCTCTATCCTTGCCCAAATGCAATTCAAAGTTGGGGTGGGAGGCGTAACCGCAGTAGGAACAGCAGCAATCATGGGTTACGGTGGCTTCCAGGTTTTGGATGGGTCACTCTCAATTGGTTCTTTACTGGTCTTTCTCTCTTATCTCGGCTCCCTGTACGTGCCGATGGCGACTCTGGCTTATATATCGTCCAGTTTTGCGGCAGCGGCAGCTAGTGCTCGTAGAGTGTTAGAGGTTTTAGATGCTAAAGATGGGGTGCAAGATGCTCCTGCTGCCAGACCATTGCCTGCTAATCCAGCAGGAGGACGCGGACACGTATGTTTAGAGAAAGTCACCTTCGGTTACGAACCTAACTATCCCGTTCTCCAAGAAATTACCTTAGAAGCGCGACCCGGAGAAACGATCGCACTAGTAGGCGCAACTGGTGCTGGCAAAACTACCCTAGTCTCCCTGATCCTGCGTTTTTTTGATCCCTGGCAGGGACGAGTTCTCTTTGATGGCGTGGATGTCCAAAGTGTACAACTGAAAAGCCTGCGCGAGCAAATTGCCCTAGTGCTACAAGAGCCGTTTTTGCTGCCGATAACGATCGCAGAGAATATTGCCTATGGCTGCTTTAATGCTAGCCGCGAAGCGATCGTCAAAGCCGCCCAAGCTGCGAATGCTGACACCTTTATTCAACGATTACCTCAAGGTTATGACACGGTAATTGGTGAGCGCGGAGCCACACTTTCAGGAGGCGAGAAACAACGGTTAGCGATCGCCCGCGCCCTGCTCAAAGATGCTCCAGTACTAATTCTGGATGAACCCACCTCTGCCCTGGATGCTCAAACCGAGTTTCTGTTGCTGGAAGCATTAGAGCGACTGATGACAGGACGGACTACGTTTATTATTGCCCATCGCCTCTCGACAATTCAACGAGCCAACCGAATCGTAGTTTTGGATCAGGGGAAAGTAGTAGAGATGGGAACTCATGAGGAGTTGCTAGCGGTTAGTGGTTATTACAAGAGGCTGTATAAATTACACTTCGGCTCAACACAACCAGCATCAGCCTAGTACCACAAGGCGGAACTCAAAAGTCAAGGTAAATACAGCAATAACAAAAATATCCGTTTAGGAAAATACTTAAATACTGATTAATTTTGTTACTAAATCATACAGATTTTCCAAAACCTAATAGACCGTTTATCAACCCATCTTGATTCGCATTACAATATGCAGCGCTCCCCTGAAATTGTGAATGATTTAACCAACCAGCCATCCCACTGCCAGACAATAACTCTTCCATCCAATGTCCAGGTGGGACTCAACAGTGTTATCAACCATGATGAGCGCTGTTTTGCTCGCTTCCAGAGCCGCATCAACCCCGCGCTGCTCGTTGGAGAAAACTGCACGATAGATTATGTCCACTTTGCGCTGGGCAAAGCTGCTAGGGTTGAGATTGGAGACTATTGCTATTTGACTAGTGTCATCCTGCTTTGCGAACAGGAAATTTGCATCGGCAAATATGTGGTTTTGGGATGGAATACCACGATCGCTGACACTGACTTTCATCCGATCGCGCCGGCAGAAAGAATTGCAGATGCGATCGCCTGCTCTCCTCTGGGGAAAGGACGGCTCCGCCCTCCTGTGATGTGCCAGCCGGTGATCATTGAGGATGATGTTTGGGTTGGCCCCAATGTCACGATCCTCAAAGGAGTTCGCATCGGTGCAGGAGCTTGGATTGAGGCTGGGGCATTGGTGACACGGAATATACCACCACGTAGCAGGGTGATGGGCAATCCAGCCCAGGTGATTGGGGAGGTAGAAGCCTAATGGATGCCACACGAACATTGCCTTGGGACTGGTATCCGGGAACAATTCCCGACAATGTTGTTTTAGGAGACGATACTTATATTGAAACTAGCCTCAGCTTTAAACTTTACCGCAGCCAACTGCCAGTAGGGCTACGATTGGGTAAAGGTTCTGCTGTATATAAAGATACTATGTTTGACATAGGTTCCCGCGCTCAGGTAAAGGTGGGGGAATATGCATTGATTCATGGTGCCCGCATCGTCTGCGATGCCGAACTGAAGATTGGCAATTATGCTTTGATCTCCTGGCAAGTCGTTCTCATGGATACCTACCGCTTACCATTCGACATTGCCAAGCGACGAAAAATTTTAGAACGAGCATTGTGTCAACTTTCTCAATTCTCTAACGCTGATGTCCCAGTCCAACCAATTTGGATTCAAGATAACGTCTGGATTGGATTTGATTCCTGTATTTTGCCGGGGGTAACAATAGGCGAAGGGGCGATCGTTGGTGCCCGATCTGTTGTTAGCGAGGATGTTCCACCGTATACCGTTGTGGCTGGCAATCCTGCTCGGATCGTTCGCCAGTTAGAGACAGGAGGTAGCAAGCATGAATTGTGAACCCCCTACTAAGGGAAAAATTATTGTCTTCGGGATTTTGTTTTGGTATCCCCTAGCAGGAGTAACTTATCAATTTCTCCACTATATGCTTGGGTTGCGTCAACTCGGCTACGATCCCTACTACATCGAAGATTCAGGACGCTGGATTTACAACCCCCTAATCAACGATCTATCTCCAGACGCTACCGAGAACATTAAGCGAGTCGCACCAATTTTGGAAGCCTATAGCTTTAAAGAGCGTTGGGGATTTCGCGGCCACTATCCAGGGGGCGAGTGTTATGGGATGAGCGAAGCCCAAATCCTCAACCTATATAAGGAAGCAGACGCATTCTTGAATGTAACTGGCGCTCAAGAAATCCGTGAGGAGCATTTAGCTTGTCGTCGCCGCATCTATGTTGAATCTGATCCAGTTGGATCTCAAATTCGGGTTGTTCAGGGAGACGAAACCTTAATTGCTGACCTGGAAGCCCATGATACACACTTTAGCTTTGGGGAAAATCTGGGTGCGCCTGATTGTGGAGTCCCAACTTCCCGCTTTGAGTGGTTGCCGACTCGTCAACCGATCGTAACAGACTTGTGGCACACGTCAGATAATATGCCAGGCATCGCTTACAACACCATTACCACCTGGGACAACAAGGGAGGTAAAGATATTACATATCAAGGTGAAACCTATTACTGGCGCAAGGCACGCGAGTTTGAAAAATTTATCGATCTGCCGCACCAGTGCTCAGTGCAATTTGAGATTGCGGCGGCTGATATAAGTCAGGATGTGCGATACCTGCTACAAAAACACGGTTGGAGCCAGGTAGACTCAATGGAACTCTCCCAAAATCTGAATTCTTACCGCAATTATATCCAGCGATCGCGCGGAGAATTCACCGTAGCTAAGGATCAATACACACGACTGCATAGTGGCTGGTTTAGCGATCGCTCTGCCTGCTATCTGGCAGCAGGGCGTCCTGTAATTACCCAAGAAACAGGGTTTAGCAAGTTCTTGCCCACAGGGAAGGGATTATTTGCATTCAAAACTATGGAAGATATTTTGGCGGCAGTGGACGCGATCGAAAGCGACTACGAAGGCAATTGCCGGGCAGCCCGCGAAATTGCCTCAGAGTACTTTGCCGCAGAGAAAGTGATTGGCAGTCTCATGGAGCGAGCGGGGTTATAAGCATGGCACGCATTGTTGTTTGCGGATATATGATTCGACATCCAGTAGCTGGCAATCTCTTAGCCTACTTTCACTATGTGTTAGGGCTACATAATCTGGGACATGAAGTTCTATACTTGGAGGAAAGCGGCTGGACTGAGTCCTGCTATAACCCAATCAACCACAATTACAATGATGATCCTGGCTTTGGTTTGCACGCAGTCCAGACACTAATAAACACTTATGGTGTAAATGCGACAGTGTGCTATGTAAATCGTGATACAGGAACTGTCTACGGTGCAGATTGGCAAGAAATAAAGCAGATGCTCAAAACGGCGGATCTGCTATTAAATATCGGTGGAGTTTGCTGGTTGCCTGAGTTTCTTTTATGCAAACATCGAGTATTAATCGATATGGACCCATTCTTTACGCAGATTGGGACATTCGCTGCCGAGGGTCGCAATGAATATCACGCCTACTTTAGTTATGGCGTTAATATTGGGCAACCCAATTGCGGCATACCGAGTGATGGCATTAAATGGCTCCCCACTGTACCGCCTGTTGTACCAGAGATATGGAACCCGATACTTATTCCTAAAGATAGTTGCGAAGAACGCGTAGATTTACCATTTACGACAATTGCCAATTGGAATGCTTATGGAGGTGTGACTTACAAAGGTGAGCATTATGGACAGAAAGATCAGGAATTTATGCGTCTGCTGGAACTCCCTAGCTACTGTTCGCAAAAACTCGAACTTGCTCTTGCCGGCAAGGATGCAGAAATAGCAGAGGTTGCAAAATCTTTACAGGCAGCAGGCTGGTTAATTCGAGATGGTAAGGAAATTAGCGCTAATCTGTCAACCTACATAACTTACCTAACTGGCTCTCGTGGTGAGTTTAGCGTTGCCAAACAGGCTTATGTCAAAACTCGTAGCGGTTGGTTTAGCGATCGCACTGTCTGCTATCTCGCTGCTGGTCGTCCCGCGATTTTACAAGATACTGGATTTAGCGATTGGCTGCCGACGGGGCAAGGTGTGCTGGCATTTTCATGCTTGCAGTCAGCCGTAAGCTGTATCGAGCGCGTCAATACAAATTATCAGGCTCACTGTCAGGCAGCAGTGGAATTAGCCGAGCAATTTTTTAGTTACAAAGTGGTGCTCCCTAAACTATTGGAAACAGTTTTAACTACGAATAGAACTCATCTATCTCCATTTCCAGTCTGACTAGTCCTGATCTAAATCAAAACATTTAATAAATTTAAAATAGGATGATTATAATTTTTGCTAGTGCTATCGGTCGATTTCCCATTGGGGGCAACGCCTGGTCTGACCTGCAATACCTTCTGGGTCTGCGTGCCCTTGGACATGATATTTTCTACTTGGAAGAATGTGGATCGATGTCGTGGGTTTACAACTGGGAAACCGAGGAAATCACGACGGAGTTAGACTATCCGACAAATTATATTAAAAACTGCTTAGAACCGCTTGGTTTTAAGAACAGGTGGATTTACCGAACTGACGAGCATTCAGTCGGAATGGAGATTGACGAGTTTAAAGATATCTGCTCTCAGGCTGATTTAATGATTGTCCGTGGCTCACCACTTTCTGTTTGGAGAGATGAGTATGGATGGCCGCAGCGCCACATCTATATTGATGCAGATCCCGGTTTTACTCAGATTAATATTGCTAGCGGTAATTCGGAATTAGTACAGACGATTGAACGTTGCGATCGCCTGTTCACAATTGGGCAACGCATTGATGCTGAAGACTGCCTTATGCCCACAAAGGGTAGGCATTGGCTAAAGACATTACCTCCAGTAGCACTGCCTTACTGGCCAGTAATTGAAGACAATGACACCATCGGTTTCAGTTCGATTATGCAGTGGCACAGTTATCGGGAGGTAGTATACGAAGGAATCACTTACGGTAACAAGGATAAAGAGTTCTTAAAGTTTATTGATATACCGCAACTCACCAAACAGCAGTTTCGGATTGCATTAAGCGGTGGCTTTCCTGATGAACTATTGCAGTATGGCTGGGAGGTGATTCCCGGATGGCTTGCGTCCTTTACACCAGAGTCTTACCGGAAATTTGTTCAAGCATCCCGTGCTGAGTTTGGAGTAGCAAAACAGGGTTATGTTGCTACCAAAGGTGGCTGGTTTAGCGATCGCAGCGTCTGTTACCTAGCCTCCGGCAAGCCAATTCTAGTTCAAGACACAGGTTTAAGCGATTGGCTACCGATCGGAGAAGGACTTTTAATCTTCCAAGACCTCTGCGAGGCGATAAACGGTGTCCAGATGATCAATTCTAACTATGAAAAACATCGTCATGGCGCCCGGAAGATTGCGGAAGAATATTTTGACTCCCATAAAGTTCTGTCCTCGCTGCTAGAAGCAGCCATGAATTAATCATCATGATTCAATTTAGGAATATCAATATGCCAACAGTCACCATTGGATTTTTTCCTCGCGAACAGTTCTCATTAGCTGCGGAATCATTGCAGCGAATTTTTGACTACACGCATATTCCTTTTAATTTAATTGTGATAAATTGCAACACTCCTGAAGTTTACTGGAAGCAAATTGAACAGGTGCTTGAGGGACGTAGCAATGTCAAAGTCATTTATAAGGATTATTATTTGATGCCTAACCAATCAAGAAATCTGGTAATTCAGGAATCTAACCCTAATGATGATTTCTTGTGTTTCATCGAGAATGATGTTCTCGTAGAAGAGGGTTGGTTGTCTTATCTCATCCAGGCTTGCGAAGAACATCCAGCTGATGTGGCCATTCCCCGTATTATCGAGGGCGGTTTGGATGCAACTAAAATTCACTGGGACCCAAACTTAGGACAGGTTCATTCAGTACAAACAACGGATGGAATCAAGTTGGAAATTCTGCCACCTACAGGCGATCAACAGCTTGATCAAGGTTCCCATCGCCGAAAGATAGAGTTATCTGGAGAGGTTCATTGTCAACTTTACCGTCGAAGTGTTTTCGATCGAGTGATGCCTTTTGATGATGTCGTCTATTTAGATTGGATTGATTCTAGTATGGCTTTGTATCATTCTAACATTCCAGTTGTGTTTGAACCGAAGTCTGTTATTCATTTCTGGCATCCTTTTCCTCCAGAACGTGATAACCTCGATTATTTCTTTAAAAGATGGGATATTCAACAAGCTGCCAAGGAGTTAGATGAGATTCAGAAAAAGTGGAATCTGGCTCAAATTACGGCAGATTTATATTTCGTGGAAGAGCGCAATCGCATTGGTCATCTGTATGAGTTGAGAGAGGAACTGAAGGCTGTAATTTCAGCAGAAAAATCTTTCATCTTAGTCGATGAGGATTGCCTAAATGGCAACAAAATCATTGAAGGTTTTCAGACTATTCCCTTTACTGAACGCAACAAACACTATTGGGGAATTCCCGCAGATGATAATATGGCAATTCAAGAATTTGAGCGATTGCACCAAACTGGGGTATATGCAATTGTCTTCTTTTGGACGGCTTTTTGGTGGCTAGAGTACTTTACTGGATTTCATGATTATTTGCGTCAAAAGTTTCCTTACTTATTAAAAAACGATTATGTAATTGTGTTTGGCTTAGAATAAAGGGAAAAGTATATGCAAAAAACTCTAGCCAGTATTATCATTACCAATTATAACTATGGAACATTTTTGTCCGAGGCAATTGAAAGTGCCCTAAATCAAAGCCATCAGTCTACAGAAGTCATCGTAGTTGATGATGGCTCAACCGATAATTCACAACAAATCATCGCCAGTTATGGAGAAAAAATTGTTCCTGTCTTAAAAGATAATGGTGGACAAGCATCTGCATTTAATGCTGGTTTTGCTATTAGTTGTGGTGAGGTTATATGCTTCTTGGATTCAGATGATGTTTTGCTACCGAGTGCTATTGAAAGAGCAGTTAAAATCTTGCGTGACGATCCAGATGCAGTTAAGGCTCATTGGCCCTTGCGCGTCATTGATGTTAATAGTAATTTGCTAGAAAAAGTTGATTGTGAAGGTATTTTGCCAGAAGGTAATTTCTACAATGAGCAGCTTAAATATGGTCTAGAAGGTCATACTTTTCCACCTACTAGCGGTAACGTTTGGTTACGCAGCTATTTAGAGAAAATCTTACCTATGCCTGAGACTAACTATCGATTAAATGCAGAGTCATACCTCGGCTTTTTGGCTCCTTTTTCTGGCAGTATCAGGCGTATTAATGACTATCAGTCGCTATACCGCATTCATGGTCATAATGGCACAAACAAGCGTACTTATAGCTGGCGACTTAGCCACTATTATTATGAAGAGGAAGTTTTACGGGAATATTTACACAAACAAGGTATTAAAGTTAATGATGCATTTGAATATAAGGAAGATTCTTGTCACAAATATCTTCAGAGGATGGTCGAGTTAGGTAAAGAATTAGGCTCTTTGATTGCACAAGGGCAGAATTATATTTTGGTTGACATGGACGAATTGGGTCATCATCAGCTACTTGAAAATTGCCAAGCGATCCCTTTTCTAGAAAAAGAGGGTGTGTATTGGGGGCCTCCTAGTGACAATACCATAGCAATTAAGGAATTTGAGCGACTGCACCGTGAAGGCGCAAGTTTCATCGTGTTTGCCTGGCCTGCCTTCTGGTGGCTTGACTACTATGCTGAATTCGTTCGCTATTTGCGTACTAGGTTTCGTTGTCTTTTGGAAAATGAACGCTTGGTTGTCTTTGATTTACACACTTTAGCTTGATACTGCCTGGCCGTTATTAGCAAAACAGGGAGTGAGCAGAAACGATATGAAACCTGAAACCAAAGTTACGATCGCAATCCCAACCTACAACCGATCAAATTTACTCAAAACTAGCCTGCAAAGCGCATTGGCACAGGACTATCCAGATTTCCAAGTTATTGTATTAGATAATGCTTCTGACGATGATACAGAGGCGGTTGTACGCTCATTCGTGGATTCGCGAATTGTTTATGTACGCAACGAAGTCAATATTGGCATATTTGGCAATTGGCAGCGGAGTGTTGAGCTAAACATTAGCCCCTATCTCAGCATCTTATCGGATGATGACATACTACTGCCCAACTTCATCCGCGAGTCTGTCTTAGGATTGGACAATTATCCTCATGCTGGTCTCTCGGCTGCCCAAGCTGAATTTATCGACACTAATGGTGTTCTACTACAGGTCACAGGCACAGAATTTTCAGACAACTTACCACAAGGGCTGATCGACGGTCTAGACTTCATCCACCAAATTGTTGATGGACGGAAATGGATTTTGCGTACCAGTGCAGTGATGTTTCGCGCTTCTGCCCTCAGGGCGGTTGGGGGATTCGACATAACGCACTCTAAGTACTTGCTAGACTTGAATCTATACTTGCGGATGGCGGTGCAATTCGATTTCTTCTTTATTGCCAAAGAACTGGCTCAAGTCCGGTTTCACGTTGAACAGGATTCCCAGGTCAGCTTTCACTCCCTTAGTGGAACAGGAGCGCTGGCTGTGATGGCAGAACGTAATGATGCGATCGCTTATTTGTTACAGTCACCGCGTGCAGAGGATGCATCTTATCGTCAGTGGTTAACAGAACGCCTATTGCATATCAGTATGCGTCGCAGCGAGTTTACGTCTCAACTGGTACCCGCACTCAATCTTAGCTGGCCAGAACGACAACAGATTGCCATTGAGGAGATTGCAGCCACAATTCCAGCAGGAAAGTGTTTTATTTTGGTTGACGACAATCAGTGGAGTTCCGAGATTCTACCTCAATCTAATTTCCTTCCCTTCCTCGAACGCGACGGTGATTACTGGGGCGCTCCACCTGACGACCAAACTGCCATTCAGGAACTCGAACGAATGCGACAAGCGGGAGCAAGTTTCATGGTCATTGGATTTCCCGCCTTCTGGTGGCTAGATTACTACTCACAGCTACGCAATTATCTCAATTCAAATTTCCGCTGTGTTTTGCACAACAGCCGCCTGATTGTGTTCGATCTCTGGTCGTGAAAACTGGATTTAATAACTTAAAGAGAAGCTTGTCTTTAATTTATTATGCGGGCGTTATTACCAAACAGAGGGTGAGTAGCAAGGATATGAAATATGAAACCAAAGTGACTATCGCGATTCCAACCTACAATCGCTCGGATTTATTAAAAGTTAGCCTTCAAAGCGTTTTATCACAAGACTATTCAGATTTCCAAGCTTTGGTGTTAGATAATGCTTCTACCGATGATACAGAGGCAGTCGTCCGCTCGTTTGCAGATCCGCGCATCACTTACGTGCGTAATGAAACTAATATTGGATTATTTCGCAATTGGCAACGAGCTATTGAGCTTAACTCTAGTTGCTATCTCAGCTTTTTGCCAGACGATGATATGGTACTACCTAACTTTATTAGCGAATCCGTCTTAGCGTTAGATAACCATCCAGATGCTGGTTTTTCAGTTGGCCAAATTGAAGTAATTGACAATAATGGTGCTTTCTTAGAGGACAAAAGCAGAAGATTTTCAAGTAACTTTTTAGAGGGGTTCATCGACGGATTAGATTTTATTCACCAAATTGTTGACGGGCGAAAATGGATTTTGCTCTTTTGTGCAGCTACCATGTTTCGCGCTGATGCACTGGCAGCAGTTGGGGGATACGACACGCCCCACTCCAAGTACTTGATAGACTTGAACCTATACTTGCGGATAGCAGCGCAATTCGATCTTTTCTTTATACCTAAAACGCTGGCTCAATTCCGGTCTCACGCTGAACAGGATTCCCAGCTTAACTTCGGCTCTGGGGGAACAGGATCGCTGGCTGCGATCGCAGAACGTACTGATGCGATCGCTTATTTGTTACAGTCACCGCGTGCAGAGGATGCATCTTATCGTCAGTGGCTAGCAGAGCGCGTGTTGTATATAAATATGCGCCGTAGTGACTTGACATCTGAACTGATACCTGAACTTAATTTGAGTTGGTCAGAGCGGCTACAAATTGCTATGCGGGAAATTGCATCTGTGATTCCCGCCGGGAAGCGTTTGATTTTAGTCGATGAAAATCAATGGGGTTGTGAGATGCTGCCACAATTCGATGCTCTGCCCTTTTTAGAACGTGACGGTCAGTACTGGGGAGCGCCACTGGATGACGAGATGGCTATCAAAGAACTTGAACGAATGCGTCAAGCAGGAGCAAGTTTCATAGTCATTGGCTGGCCTGCGTTCTGGTGGCTTGATTATTACTCTGGTCTGCGAAATTATCTCAAATCAAATTTCCGCCGCATTTTGGACAACAGCCGCCTCGTCGTGTTCGATCTCTGGCTGCAAGATTCTCCAACGTTAATTATGTCGCCAGAATAAAAACCTCTTCCCTCCTGCCACCTGCGTGCCTCATCCCAACGACAAATATTTACACCCATCTACTTTGCGATCGCTTGTAATGAACTGCAAACTCACTGGATCGAGTTGTCATGAACTGGAAATATGAAAAAGGTAAATTTAATATCCCAAATCGATGGCTAGCCTGGTCAGGAGTTTTGGCTTTAGCCAGCGTTGGCGGTTGGCTGACCTACTTCTTCGCTCTGAACCAACCTCCTGAACCAGTAGCAGTACGCTTGCTAACTGTGGAGCGAGGTAATGTTGAAACCACAATCAATGAGAGCGGTACTGTTGAGTTACGAGAACAGCGAATCTTGAAATCCCCAAAAGAGGGTGCAGTCGAACGAGTCATGGTAAAACCTGGTGAGAGGGTAAAACTTGGTCAAATATTGCTGACCCTGCGCTACCCTGAGCGAAAAATTGCTCTTACTAATCAGCAGTTGCAAATTCAACAAGAGCAAATCAACCTAGCACGTAGTCGCCAGAAAATTATTGAAGCCCAAGAACGATTAACAGCCGAAGAAAAACAACTCCAAAGGCTTGCTCCCTTGGTGCGAGAAGGAGCTATTGCCCAACAACAAGCGCAAACACAAGAAGATGCAGTACGCGTTGCTCGGGCTAGCCTGCGAGATACTCAAGCAGAGGCACGTACAAACGCCCTCAAAATTCAGACTTTGCAATTGGAGCGTCAACTTATTGAGCAGCAACTCCAGGATAATATTGTAACTGCACCATTGAATGGCGTAGTCTTGGGTGTGAATGTAGAAAACGGTGATGGGGTCGAGTTGCGTACCAATCTGCTCACTTTGGGCGATCCAGGAAAAATCCTGGTGAAACTCCAGCTTTCTACCCTGAACGCTGCTCAAGTTCGCGTCAATCAACTTGCCCGCATTAATGCGATTGGGCCTAATGCAAAGACATTCTCTGGACGGGTGCAAAGCTTGTATCCTCAAGCACTCACTACCGAAGACCAAAAACAAGACGGTAGTAGTCCAAAACAATCAGGTCAATCAACAGTACCCGCAACCATTCGGCTTGATACCCCTACTCGCACACTGCTCCCTGGTAGTAGGGTAAATGTCGAGGTTGTGTTGCAGCAACGGCAGAACGTAGTAGTTTTGAAGACAGATGCAATTGTGCGATCGGAAGCGCGTCCCTTTGTATGGGTTCGGGATAGCCAAAATCAAGCCCAAAAACGTCCCATTAATCTGGGATTGGAGGGGTTAATGGCTGTAGAAGTAACCTCTGGTTTAAATCCTGGCGAACAGGTCATACTGCCGCCCGTTGAGTCGCAACTCAAGCCAGGGCTGCCAGTTAAGGCAAGTGAAAAGTAATAAATAAATTAATATTTCGACTTTACTCCCCCAGTTTATTTTCGTGACATTCACTCCACACCTTTATACTCACCCATTTTTAAGCTAGAGCAAAGCGACTATTATGGCTCTTTCAGCTTTTGACTTATTAAATATTACCTTTCACTCCTTAGGTAGGAACCCGTTGCGTTCTGGTCTGACTATTCTAGGGGTATTTATGGGTGTGGCTGCTGTTAGCGCTACACTTCAGGTTGGTAATATTAGCCGGGCCGCGATCGCTCAACAATTAGCAAAACGAGGCGCACCTCAAGTTTCGGTTTATCCAAACTGGGATTCTGGTGGTCAAACCACCCAACTCAAGTTGGAAGACATGGAATTCTTACGACAGCGAATGGTGGGCTTGCAGGCAATCAGTTCTTTTAATTGGGCTGGTTCTACGCCAACTGTATTTCGGGACAGGGAATTTAGTCCACCCATGTCACCTGTTTCCCAAGATTTTTTGCTGACTTCAGGAAAATCATTGGTTTCGGGACGGTTTTTCACATCTGAAGATTTTGCCAACTATCGTCCGGTGATAGTAATCGATCAATTGCTGGCAGAACAACTTTTCCAAAAGCAGGAACCTGTGGGGCAGCTGATTTATGCTGGGCAAAGACCTTATATTGTTGTAGGGGTAGTAGCGACTAGTCTAAATGAAAATGCACCCCCGGCGGGTCAACTGTATGTGCCGATGTCTATTTACAACGCTTTGACCGGTAGCCGCGACATAGGGAGTATCCAAATGCGCCCTTACTCACTTGAAGATGTGGAAGAGTTAAGCCACCAAGCAGAGAAGTTACTGTTACAAAGATTTCCAGGTTACAAATTTAAATTTTGGAATAATGTATCAGATATTATACAGCAGCAGAAAACTCTAGAGATGGCTTCCCAAGGTTTAACAGCAGTAGGAGTGATCGCGCTATTAGTTGGCGGTGTTGGGATTGCAAATATTATGATTGCCTCAGTAACAGAACGAACCTCTGAAATAGGTTTGAGACGGGCGGTGGGTGCAACCCAACGGGAAATCATGCTGCAATTTATTCTAGAGGCGATGCTTTTAAGTTTAATAGGAGGGGCTGCGGGGCTGGGAGTGGTGCATGGATTCACAGTTGTGGTTACCGATACCTTTAGCTTACCCTATGAGTTTGATAGCAGAATTGCAGTGCTAGCACTAGGATCAGCGCTAGCGGTAGGGGTGGGAGCTAGTTTGCTTCCCGCCGTGCGGGCCAGCCAGATCGACCCAGTAAAAGCCCTACGTTCAGAATGATGAACCTGTCCACAAACTAGTAAATCCGATTCGGAGTTGACCTGTTTTACCTCTTCCAGTCCTTCGAGTCACCGCCACTGCTGTTTCTAGTTGCATCAGTATGTTGATAAGCCTCTTGCAAAAAAACTTACGGGGCTACAACTTGGGCTAGGATGCAGATAAAATAAGCCTCATCGCCTTTTCTCCTTGCTGGTAGTACGTGCGCTTATTAGGACTCAACGTTAATATTATTAACGTTTTAATAAGGGACTTCCAAAGAATAAATTATTCCAAGAACAACAAGAGACAGGTTTTCTCAAGAATTATAATCATTTTTTCCCCTCATCTATGCATGAAAAATATATACACTTGTCGTCTGCTTTGAAGTTAAACAGAGTAAGATTAGTATGTTTTGTAGTTAAATAAATGCTGTTAGTAAAATCAAATAACTTTTGTTTTCCTACAACAAATATCAATAAACCAATTACCTAAATTTGGGAAAACTTCATGAGTAGAATCGGTTAGCCTCTCAATCTGTTTTTCAATTGATAAATCTAGCTTGGAGACTGGCTTTCGCGAGGTGATTGTTGGATTCTTGCTAGTGATACTTTTTGCCATTTCTAAAAGTCCAAAGACATTGGCTTCTACTGGATTGTCCAAGATTTTGAAGCCGTTTTTCTCCAACAGCTTCTTAAATCCTGGTAACAAACAGCCTCCACCAATCGCCCAGATTTCATCCCCCTGGTGCTTGGCATCCAGTGTCAGATTCACCACTTTCTTCAAGTATTTTTCATACCAATCTTTCAAACAAGTACTGTAAACATCTTTGATATCGATGTCACGGCTATACCTGGTATGCCCCATTTCCAAACAAAATCGGATTTTGGATGGATCTCCGATTTTTCCGCCATTTAA
>NZ_JACJQM010000067.1:0-30641 GCF_014696655.1 Nostoc sp. FACHB-888
TGTGAAGTGGATGTTTGAGTGGTTTATCCGACACACTACCTTTGATTTTACCACTCTTCAAATGTACGGAGCTTTTTCAGAAATCAAATATTAGTCCTATATTATTAATAAGTATATAACAGATATTTACCGGAACAAAATTTAGATTTAGTAGATACAGGAGTATTATCTTAGCGACGAAAGCATTCCAAAGAAACCAAAAGCTAAAAGCATAGATATATGTACTTGTTTTAGTTTTCATATCTGGATATATTTGGGAATTTAAATGCAACTCGCTGGTAGATAGTCCGATAAATTTACTACCACTCTATGTATGGTTCCCAAAAAATGAATACCTCAAACATGAAAAAACAAGATTTACTACAGATCCTTTTCCCAAAGCTACGGTAGTGTACACAAGTCCTAAAAACCTAGCTTGATGAGGCTTTCCTCGTTCCCATACGGAACATTTTCTACCGCGAAATAATCTGCGATCGCTTGTAAATCACCAGAAGCAGGGAGTGAGATAATGTACCGATTCATTCCTAAGCCTCTTTTGCTTGCTTCAACTGTGTTAAAAGCTAATTCACAAAAGTTTCATTATTAATTCCTTCTCTCCTTTCAAGTGATGCTATCCCTTCATCAATCTTGGTGCGACTTTCTTTAAGCCATTATTGATCAGAAAGAGTCTCTTCTGCTAAAAGGCGCAATGCAGTTTGAATTACTTCATCAACGCTGTTAAATCTACCGATTGCTAGTAAAATTTGAATCATTTGTTCTTATTATGGGCTGAACGTAATGCTCATAACGATTCCATTCCTTAGCTTTTCCCATGATAGAGCCTTGATAAGTAAGATCCCTGATGTCTTAATTTGGATTGATGCTTGAAATAATCTTGCTGAAAAACGGGAAGACTATGGTTACTCCCTAATAGAGAAATTTCCATGAAAGTCGTGAATAGAAAAATCCTCAAGAAATCTCTGCTTAATTTTTTAATTTTGCCTGTTTCTCTAGTTCCCTGGCTGTCTATAGGAATACTGGGGAATTCCCACGCGGATGCTTTACCAGGGCAAAGTACAGAGGAAGTAGGCACTTGGATTAAAGCACATCCTACACTTCGCCCCAGGAGTGGGGAGCAATTGTTTGTGCAAAAGACTGATACTGCTGCTCAAAGATTCACTTTTCAAGCGTCGGTATTGCCTCCCGGTAGGGTAGAATTTTCTAAAGACCGTGGCAGAATTCGCTCTGAGCGCATTTCCATGTATGATGCCATTAACGGCATGACATTTACGCGTCTCCAAGAATCCTTGCGCGTGATTTATGGCTTGGAGATTTATCAAGACTACGATCACGCCCAAGTCGTGTACCAGTATCCCAGTGAAAAGGTAGTTAATTCGGCACGTTTCGCCAAAACTCCAATTCGGGAAGCTTTAAAGGGAGAATTACGAGTAGGCGATCGCTATGTATATTGGGTGGAAATTGCCCAACCCAAAACTGGCAAAGCTTTTACCGGTCAAATGACGGTTTTGCTCAAAACTGACTTAGACAAGTTAGAAAAGGAACTGCAAATTCGGTAATGGGCATTGGGAATGGGGCATGGGTATTGGTTATTCCCCTTATCTCCCTCATCCCTTCTCATGAAAAGATTACTGAATTGGTGTTCTACAACTTCCCCAACCCTATAGGAGCTAGGGTTTGCCATATACCCGAAAAGATACTTTCAGATGCTAAGGAAATTCTTACCAAATCTTCTTTCAGTAGTGGTGGCCAATCTATCCCGGCTTTACGCCCTGCGGCAAATACCTGTTGTGCCTTAACGCTTAACTGATAAAGTGCCAAAGCCAGTTCTCGGTCTAGGCTCTTTGCATCTTTGAGGGCTTCAAATACCACTTTCAATGCCAACAAAATCGAGGTGATCTGACCGGGTACCGGCGGTTTCCCCTGTTTCATACGCGTCAACAGCGCATCTGGGTTTTCCTCGGTTGTGATTGTCTGATCGATGAGGAGTTTCCGAGCTGTTTCGTAATTCATGTAGTCAGTTTAGCGTACATTTTGCTTCAGCAGTAATACTTAATTGAAAAGTCATAAAACTGGCTTTTGGTTATTTATAGCAATCTCATTTGATTTGTGAAAAGATAGGCTTGGGGAAAATGATGGATAATTGGCGATGCTCTAGGTTAACTAGATAGACTGACATATAATATCTTTGAAAAATACGCCCGTTTGGAATTAGAAGCAAAATGATGTCACCGAATTTACTAGAAATTGAGCGTTCCGTCCGTGCCTTATCTGTGGAAGAACAACTTTGGCTATTAGAAAGTATTGCTCGACAAATCCGAGAAAGTGAGTATAAAAAAGATAAGTTGCCTGATTTGAAAAAATCAGAAGACCAACTGCAAGTCATGGTTAGTGAGGTAAAGATTCCAACAGAAATTGCTGCTATAACTGATGAGTTTGCGATTTCTGAAATCCTCTGATATCGAAAAGTAGAAATTATAAATTTGCCAGATTTAAAAACTCAAATATACAGCTTTTATATATCTCTCGTTCCCAGCCATAAACTGGGAATACGATATAGTACTTTCCCACAACTAATTTAGGATTGCTATAGTTGCCAATCAATAGATAGCATAGATAATTTCTGTATCTAGTACGCCTCGGCGGAAATAGAACAACCATTTAAAATTCCTAAAAAGCCCATGAATTTTGACTTTTGCTTTGCGGTACTAGTCTTTTAGATTGACTTTTGTTTCATTAGTCTTTACAATTCAACCTCATTGTGGTATACCACTGGGGTAAATACGCTCCTATGATGTTGCTAATTAATAAAGCGATAGGGACTATCTCGTAAAACCACTTATCAAGGGTGCTCATTACATTGTTTGAAGTTATGTAGCCTTTTGATTACGGCCTATCAATCACTGCGGTAAACTATGCGTTGATTATGATTCTTTCGCAGAGAAGAACACCTCGAAAGGAGCGGTTTTTTCAATGTCTCATACCGTAAAAATCTACGATACCTGCATTGGCTGCACCCAATGCGTCCGCGCTTGCCCTACTGATGTACTGGAGATGGTTCCTTGGGATGGCTGTAAAGCTGCTCAAATTGCCTCTTCACCCCGTACAGAAGACTGCGTGGGCTGTAAGCGCTGCGAAACCGCTTGTCCCACCGACTTTTTGAGCATCCGGGTTTACCTGGGCGCTGAAACAACTCGCAGCATGGGTCTGGCTTACTAAAAAGCTCAGTGCTAAGTCACCGAACTTCTGATCGCAATGCGGGTCTACTGCCCAACCGTTCTTCCAGAACTGTTGCCTTGTCTTCTTTGGACACAAGGGAGAGGCGCAAGCCTTCGCTTTGCTCAGAGTTCTCGCTGAGTTCTGGGTCTTGAGTCCTGAGGCAAAAGAAGTAAATCAAAAAACAATTTATTGATTCTTCACTCAGCACTCAGAACTCAGAACTCAGTGTTCAAAACTTTTAAAGTTTTTTAATAGAAAGCACCTTTAGAAATACCTAGTTGTAGAGGGAGTAATTTACTCCCTTTTTTATTTGCAAAACGTCAAGTTTGTGCTAAGAACTATACTGGATTTAATCATCCTGAAAAAAAGTGGTGTGAACAATGTGCGGAATCGTTGGATATATAGGCACTCAAGCAGCGACAGACATTTTACTGGCTGGGCTGGAAAAACTAGAGTATAGGGGTTACGATTCGGCTGGAATCGCCACTGTTTGGGAAGGTGAGGTTAATTGTGTGCGGGCGAAGGGTAAACTGCATAACCTGCGTTCTAAATTGGAACAAATAGAAACGCCTGCCCAAATTGGTATTGGTCACACTCGCTGGGCAACTCATGGGAAACCAGAAGAGTACAACGCCCATCCCCACATGGATACGGCAAAGAGAGTGGCGGTGGTGCAAAATGGCATTATCGAAAATTACCGCGAGTTGCGCGAGGAACTCAAAGGAAAAGGACACCAATTTCTTTCTGAAACTGATACAGAAGTAATTCCCCATCTCATAGCCGAATTTTTAAAGAATCTTCCCCCCTCATCTCCCTCATCTTCCTTATCCCCCTTCCTAGAGGCAATTCGCCAAGCCGTTAACTGTTTGCATGGGGCATTTGCACTTGCAGTTATTTCTGCTGACTACCCGGATGAATTGATTGTTGTTCGCCAACAAGCACCCTTGGTAATTGGTTTTGGGCAAGGGGAGTTCTTTTGTGCATCTGACACGCCTGCGATCGTTTCCTATACCCGTGCAGTGCTACCTCTAGAAAATGGCGAAATTGCCCGTCTCACACCTTTGGGCGTTGAGATTTACAATTTTGCTGGCGATAGGTTAAAAAAACAACCCCGGCTGCTCAACTTCAATCCTGCAATGGTAGAAAAGCAGGGATTCAAACACTTCATGCTCAAAGAAATCCATGAGCAACCAGGGGTAGTAAGAGCTAGTTTAGACGCTTATTTTAATAATTTTGGAGAATCTAGCGAATCGCCGATCAATCTTGGTTTACCTGTGGATTTATATAACAATTTAGAACAAATTCAGATCGTCGCCTGTGGTACGAGTTGGCACGCAGCATTAATCGGAAAATATTTAATCGAACAACTAGCAGGAATTTCAACTCAGGTACATTATGCTTCTGAGTATCGCTATGCACCATCACCTGTGACGGCTAACACATTGATCATTGGCGTTACCCAATCAGGTGAAACGGCTGATACTCTAGCAGCTTTGGCAATGGAAAAAGAACGTCGCCAGGGAAAAGAACCCAAATATCAAGGGCGACTACTGGGCATTACCAATCGCCCCGAAAGTAGCCTTGGTGATATGGTACCGCATGTCATCAGTACCCTAGCGGGAATTGAAATTGGGGTAGCTGCGACAAAAACTTTTACCGCCCAACTGATGGCGTTTTATGCTTTGGCATTGGATTTAGCTGCTCGTCGCCAGACAGTTTCAAAAGACACGTTAGAGAAAATTATTAATGGGTTGCGGCAGATTCCCAAAGAAATTGAGGCAACTTTAGAAACTCAGGAACGTTTAACCGAACAGCTAGCCCATGAATTTGCTGAAACCAAAGATTTCATTTTTATAGGAAGGGGAATTAACTTTCCTATTGCTTTGGAGGGGGCGTTGAAATTAAAAGAAATCAGCTACATTCACGCCGAAGGTTATCCGGCTGGAGAGATGAAACATGGTCCAATCGCACTTTTAGATGCGAAAGTACCGGTAGTTGCGATCGCAATCCCTGGTAGTGTGTACGAAAAAGTTATTTCCAATGCCCAAGAAGCCAAAGCTAGAGATTCTCGGTTAATTGGCGTGACTCCTGTCAACGATGGCGAAGCTGCGGAAATTTTTAACGATCTTCTTCCTATCTCTCATGTGGAAGAATTACTTTCTCCGATTTTGACAGTAGTTCCTTTGCAATTATTGGCTTATCATATTGCCGCCCGTCGCGGTTTGGATGTCGATCAGCCAAGAAATCTTGCTAAAAGTGTTACGGTAGAATAATTTATACTCCTAAAGCTGTGGAGGTTGTGGAGGAATAATAAAGTCGTATAATCAAATTGGAATTCGTTGATGCTGGGGGATTCTCCAATCGCCGTACTGAATTGATGGCAGAAACAAACAGTCGGCGAGAATTGAAAAACTCTATTGTTTGGTTGGCTAAGTCAGACAACACAGTAGATGAACTATTGCAAGAAATTGCTCGTTCTGAGTGGGTAGTTAGAGAAATTGATGAGCGAGCAGATGATAAAGGAGATGTGGCACAGTTTTTGCGAGCAGAGCGGCGTTCATGCGATCGCAACCGTTTATTAATGAAAATGCCTGAGTCCCTTTATCAGCTAAATTCCAAGCTGTGCAAGACATAATTACTTCTCACTCCTCCAAAATGAGCGAACCTACAGCCCTAACCCCCCTTTTAAGGGGGGAACCGGAATCAAAGTCCCCCTTAAAAAGGGGGACTTAGGGGGATCTAAAATTTTTGATACCGACAAGAGGACTTTTCAAGCATCCTCTTAACTAAAGTTCAAGGCTGTCCCTCTCCGACTCCGAGAGGGACGATTTTGCACAGTAAAATCAGGGAGAAGTCTTTTTGATTGAGCTAATTAAGCGGATACTATAATAAGCCGTCGAATTCACGTTGAAATCAGTTAAAAGATTCCTACAAAAATAAATAAAATTTAGTTAAAGCTTTCTTGTTTACTAGCTCCTTCCTTATGCATCCAAATATGTCAAGCGTATTGTTCGAGTCTAGTTAAACTACCAACCAGTGAAGCTAATTCGTCTATGTCTATCGGCTTGCAACGGTATATATCATAACCTGCTAATAATGCACGATTATGGTCTTCGTCGAAAGCAGATGCCGTCAGAGCAATAGCTGGAATCTTTCTCCCTCGCTTTGCTTCTAATTTTCTGATCTTCGTGAGCAGTGAGCAGCCGTTTTCATCTGGTAAATAAATGTCACTAATCAGGATGTCTGGTTTAAAAAATGACATAATTTCTAGAGCATCACCTGCCGAAGCAGCTGTAATAATCTCTGCTCCGTCTATTTCAAATAGAAAGGTAAGTAAGTTTCTCGTATCAGCGTCGTCATCCACAACGAGCAATCGTAGACCTTTAAAAGACATGGACTGATTAGACATTATTCTCACCGCCGTGTAGCTCGAACACTTTGAGTTGCAAATGCATCAAATGGGATGTATTTGTAAATGCCATTTGATGCCTACTTTAATAAATCTTAATGGAACTAACTCGCAAGTGTCTGTCCGGTGTCGGACATAGTAAGTTAATATTATTTACTAGCGATTTATTCACTAGCGATCGCCCCTTGCCTGATTCCCCAGCAACCGAGCAAATTCTTTTTGGATGACTCGATAACACTCGCAAGAAGTTGCTTCTAAATCTTCTCGATTCAGGATGTTAATTTGACCACGCTGATAGCGAATCATTCCGGCTCGGCTGAGGCTGCTAGCCGCTACTGTCACACCGGAGCGCCGTACACCCAGCATCTGGGCGATAAATTCTTGCGTGAGTGGAAATTCTTCTGATTCCAAACGGTCAGATACTGTGAGCAGCCAACGAGCCAGCCGTTGTTCTAGTGTATGAAGACGGTTGCAGGCACAGCTTTGTGTAACTTCGGTATATATAGCTCGAACATAGCCCAGCAGGAGGTTTTGAATAGCTCCGCCCCGATTGAATTCGGTTCTAAGGACATCTGCATCCATTTGCATTCCAGCGCCCGCAACTTGGACAAACGCTCTTGTGGTTGTTGTGTTGCCTCCTAAAATTACTGGGATACCCACCATGCCTTCATTACTCACTATCCCAACTTCCACCGTCGATCCATCTTTCAAAGTAGTGACTATAGAAATCACTGCGTGTTGGGGAAAATAGATGTGTGTGATGGGTTCTCCTGGTTCGTAAAGGACTTGCCGAGTGGGAAGCGGAACTAACTTCAGGTTCGGAATAAGGCGTTCGTAATCATCAGTTGGCAAAGCCGCGAGTAACTTATTTACTTGCGGCTTAAGAGGGTTGTCGCTCACTGAACATTAAATGAGAAATTTGCTCACAATATTCTAATTTAAGTTAGTTTTACGAGTCTGTTCGGTTTCGCACACCTAACTCAAAAAAAATTTTTGGCTCGGTTACTGGGCATGAAGCCCAGTAACCGAGCAAATTCCTTTTGTATGACTTGATAACACTCACAAGAAGTTGCTTCCAAATCCTCTCGGTTCAGAATGCTAATATGACCACGTTGGTAGCTAATCATCCCGGCTCGGCTCAGGGTGCTAGCGGCTACTGTCACACCAGAACGACGTACACCAAGCATCTGGGCGATAAATTCTTGCGTGAGTGGAAAATCTTCTGATTCCAAACGGTCAGAAACTGTTAGTAGCCAGCGAGCCAGCCGTTCTTCTAGTGTATGGAGACGGTTGCAGGCAGCACCTTGCGCCAGTTCAGAGTATACAGCTTGTACATAGCGCAGTAGCACGCTTTGAATAGCTCCGCCCCGATTGAACTCGGCTTTAAGTACATCTGCATCCATCTGCATAGCAGCACCCGAAACCTGCACAAAGGCTGTTGTAATTGTGATGTTGTCTCCTAAAATTACTGGGATACCCACCATGCCTTCATTGCTCACTATCCTAACTTCTACCGTTGAGCCATTTTCCATTGTGGTGACTATAGAAACCACTGCCTTATCAGGAAAATAGACGTGTGTGATGGGTTCGCCTGCTTCGTAAAGGACTTTCCGTAATGGGAGCGCAACCAGCTTCAAATGGGGAACAAAACGTTCATAATCACTGACTGGCAAAGCTGCGAGGAGCTTATTTGATGGTTGCTGAAAGAGGTTTTTATCTAATGACATTAAAAGTCACTCTCCTTAAAGGTAGGTGGCTTTAGAAAAGACAGATCAGGGCACAAGGAAAGGATTAAAGTTTTTATCCTAATGTCAAAAGGTGTATTCGCTAAAGAAACACAGGGACAATCTAAATAAATCTTAAATGAATAGACTTCTTCGAGTTTGTACGGTCTTGTACATAAAAACTGAAAAAAATTATTTTGTCCGTTTATTGGGCTTATTACCTAATAAACGAACATATTCATCTTTTATAATCTTATAACATTCGCATGAGGTTTTTTCTAAAGCCTCTCGATTCAGGATGTTAATCTGACCTCGGTGGTAGCTGATGATTCCGGCTTTGCTCAGGATGTTAGCTGCTTCGGTAACACCAGCGCGACGTACACCGAGCATATGTGAGATAAATTCTTGGGTGAGTGGAAATTCCTCTGATTCCAGACGGTCAGAAACTGTCAGCAACCACCGAGCCAACCGCCTCTCTAATTTATGAAGACGGTTGCAAGCAACTGCTTGTGCTATTTGAGTATATACACCTTGCACGTAGCGCAGCAGCAGGCTTTGAATAGCTCCGCCCCGATTGAATTCGCTTTTGAGTATATCTGCATCCATTTGCATTCCAACGCCTGCAATCTGCACAAATGCTGTTGTGGTTGTGGTGTTGTCTCCTAAAATTACGGGCATACCCACTATGCCTTCATTACTCACTAAACCAACTTCCACAGTTGAGCCATCTTCCATAGTGGTGATTATAGAAACCACTGCCTTATTAGGAAAATAGACCTGTGTGATCGGTTCGCCTGCTTCGTAAAGGACTTTCCGAAGTGGGAGCGGAACGAGCTTCAGGTGTGGAACAAGACGCTCATAATCAGCGGCTGGCAGAACTGCCAGCAGATTATTTGCTGGTTGCTCAAGGACATTTTTGTTTAATAACATTGGGATTCTCCTAAATATAGCCGTCTGTAGAAAAGGCAGCTTGCGGCATAAGGAGATAAATCAATAATTTTAAGCTAAAAAACATCTAATTTGCATAATCGAATTAAATATAACTCTTGTGGGGTGGGCATCCTGCCCGCCCAACTTATGCATTTTAAATGTGGAACAGCTTTTCCTAATGTCAAAAGGTGTATTTTCTAAGAAAGTTTAATAAAATATCAGATTTATATATATTTATATAATAACAAATTAAATTAAATATCTAGAGTAGTAAAAAAAATCTGATATATGTTAAAAAAATTGTATCTCTTGTTACAACATCTATGTAAAGTTTGAAAACAAAATACTACAGATTGCATAGCCAAATAGTAACTAGATACCAGAGTAAAAAAGTATTTTTGCGTTGTCAAATCCTAGCTTTAGTAAAGTTAATATTAAGCATAAAAAATTATTAGCATTGCCTCAAAGTTAAGCAATTAAACTTTTTGGAATTGCTGAATTTAACTGGATTTACAGTTGCGATCGCATATAGCGGTTCTCAGTTGAGTAGGTACAGAACCCCACCCCCAACCCCCTCCCCGCTCTTCGAGAGGGGGGCTATGATGTATCTCATTTTATTAGGAAAAGCTATAATTAACTGATTACGAATTACGAATTACGACTTTCCCAAAGTGAGTTGCACTTTTGAGGTAATGATAAGCTTCTCGCGCTTCCGTGAAAGGGAAAACTCGATCAATAATCGGTTTGATTTGATGTTGTTGCATCGCCTGATTCATCGCCTCAAACATTTCCCGACTGCCAACATAAATGCCCTGAACTGTTAAGCTTTTAAAAAGTATTGGCATGGGGTCAATTTCACTTCCTCTACCTGATAATACGCCAATTAAGCTAATACGTCCTCCAATGCGGACTGCTTGTAGTGATTTTGGCAGAGTACCTGCACCGCCTACCTCAACTACATGATCTACACCTGTGCGATTAGTCAATTGGTAAACTTGCTTTTCCCAATCTGGTGTTGTTTTGTAATTGATTGTTTCGTTAGCACCAAGCTGTTTAGCTCGTGCCAATTTCTCATCACTACTAGAAGTAATAATCGCTCTAGCACCGTGTATCTTGCCGAACTGGAGAGCAAAAATTGAAACTCCTCCAGTACCGAGTAATAAAATACTATCCCCTGCACGAATATTACCTTTTGTTACTAGTCCATGCCAAGCTGTGACTGCTGCACAGGGTAAGGTTGCGCCTTCAATGTATGATAGATGGTCAGGTAATATTACTAAACCATCTTGGTGTAATACGACATACTCAGCCAGCATTCCATCGATACCGCCTCCTAAATCGGATTTCATTTTCTCTTTGGTTAAAGAGCCATAAATCCAGTCTTGGAAGAAAATACCAGCGACGCGATCGCCTATTTTAACCCGTGTCACACCTTCCCCTACAGCCACGACTTCTCCCGCACCATCAGACAGGGGAATTAAGGGATATTTTTGTCCAGAACCGTAAGATCCTTCAATGACAAGCAAATCGCGGTAATTTAGGGATGTTGCTTTGACTTGAATCAGAACTTGTCCCACAGTTGGTTTTGGTTCAGAGCGATCGACTAATGCGAGGGCATCAATCCCGCAGTTGCTTTGAATTTCGTAAGCTTTCATAGAAAAAGCAGTGGTTTAATGTCATATTAAACCACTGCTGTTGATTGTAATAAATAGTGACTACCCTAAGTTGATATTCCTAACTTTTCACGTTATGTGGAAAAGTCCACGAAAACCTAAGAAGCTGTTTGAAAAGTAATTGGCTGTGATTTTAAGTACTTCTAGATCCCCCCTAACCCCCCTTAAAAAGGGGGGAACCGGAATCAAAGTCCCCCTTTTTAAGGGGGATTTAGGGGGATCTATAACGTTTTGCTACTGACAAGAGGAATTTTCAACCCCTAACCCCCTTTCCGTGTCGGGAAGGAGGGGGGGAAATTCAAAGTCTCTCTCCTTTTAGGAGAGAGATTTAGAGAGAGGTTTTTCAGATACCGTGAAAAGTCAGGTTGACAGTCATTTCGCCTTATGAGCTTGGTTGCTGATCGGGAAACATACACTTATCAGAGTCACAACCACTAGGGCCAGCCTCTGACATTTCGCCTAAATCATAGCGGCTTAAGACTGCACAGAAATCATCTGTTTTCCGCCGTGCTTTCACCTCTTGATTCAAGCGATCATAAGTTGGTTTATCTATTGGTTCAAATGGCAAACGTGGGAATGATTGCAAATCATCAAAACGAGCTAAAAGAGCGGCTGAAATATATCCTTCATCATTTTGGATAGTTTCGTAGATGCGCTGTCCTAAAGGTTCGATTTCATCAGAACGAAGTTCTAAAGTTGCTGATGTGTTGTGAGTCACATACCAACGTTGAACCTGGAGGACAAAATCAAATTGAGCTAAGACTGAAAACTTAGAAACATCAATTTCGTCAGCACCTGGTAAATCAGCCCAAGATACAGAAACAGGAATTTCTACTAACCACTCACTCACCCGTGGATCAAAAGGATCATTGAGCAAATTGCCCTGTTCATCTTTATCTGATTGAGAGGGAATGACGTTATAACCGTAGTCAATACAAGCTAAGGCTACTGGGTCATTTTTGCCGAAGGTGATGCGCCGAATAAATCTTTGCGCTTTCGGGGGATGCCATCCTGAACTAGCATTAGTTAATAATGCTTTCGTGCCACTGGGTTGGACTGTGGTACAACGATTTGGACGCTTGAAATTATGGCGATCGCAGTAATCCCAAACTACCCGATGTACAATCTCTTTCCAAGAACTTAGATATTTTTCTTCCTCACGCTTGAAAGCTAATCCTTGTGGAGTTGCAGGTCTTCCTGCTTCCCACCAGCGCAGCCAATCAACACCAAAAGCATGGACAAAGAAATCAAATAAACCTGTAAAAGAAACTCCTACAATCGGGTCTAATTCACGGCTGTATTGATAGCGTGGTTCCAGGAATTTGTGATTTAAAAGTGCTGCTACAGATAGCGCCCCAGCAGTGAAAGCCTCCTCTTGTTCTTTGTAGTTATGTGGATCGATTTGATTGAGGTGAACCTCAGACAAATTGCAGTGGAAGTTACTACCGATGATTTCCAGATTTGTTACCCTAGAGGCTTTTTATCCCCTAGTTCTACTGCTTGATTATTTGCAGTAGCTCCGCGTACCTTTTGCAGATGTGACTTTAGATAATAAAAGTGTTTTTCACATCCGCCCCCGCACTCTTGGAGAGATTATATTCTAGACAACAATTTTGGATGTAATCTAGTTTCACTCTCTACGCTGTACGGTGTCAAAGACTTTTTACTTCCTTTGATTACCACGGGATTAGCATCTCAGCTTTCCCCGTTTTTGCGAGGTTTTTAACGTGAGGCAAAATCACTTACCACACGGATTTAGCCCATAACGAGCTAAACGATGTTCTAGCTCATTAGCATCAAGATTAGAATGGCGTTCTTTTAACCATTGTTTTGCTGTTCCTTGTTCATAAGCTTGCAAAAAACTGACTTTCAGAGCTTGTGTTGGCAGCAAATCAATGTTTGATCGCGCCACGGCTTCACCAGCCCATTGAATCGCTCCCTCACCACTATAATATTGTTTGCGAACGGCATTCAGACATTCTTCTAAGGTTGGCTTGCGGTGAAAAACTCTCGTATGATTTGCCATCCTGAGTGCATCACGCTCTGGATCAATTCGCCAGTTGCCATTTTCATCTTGCTGCCATAGATTATCTTTGGCATCGGCAAACAAACTATCTTCGCTAGAACCCTGCCTCATGCCAGCACTATTATGTGTCAGATAGCCATCACAATAGAAACAATGAGCTTCTTCGACTTCAATATCGTAAGTGTGGACATGATCGTAACTGCCTAGTCCTTTCACAGTGACTGGAATATCTAGCGAGATATCAGCTTCAACGATATAGCGCTCATAATTGGCATCAACAGTGCGAGATCCTTGGAATCCCATATCTCGCATCTCGCTATAGGTGTAAGCTTCCCGCATGATTACACCAGGGACGGTGAAACCATACATTTTCAATCCTTGGCGCAGTTCTCGCTTGAGTGAGTGAGGTGCAATAAGGGCGTTATAACGCCCTTTGAGGGCTGGAATTGTTAGGTTGTACTTAACCTGCCATCCTGCCTGCTGTGGATGGGTAATGCTAATTCTGCCAGCTATACCTAAACTGGATAAAACTGCACTAACTTGTCTAATAAATGACCGATAGACTGAGGTAACTAAGTGAGGGGGTCGGTTATTGACAGCACCATCGCTGTCCATTAATCCAGCTAGGTAAGCCGCCCTGATATCTACTGAACCTTGCAAAATAAAACTAGGAATTGCTAGGGGAATATTAGGCTGCTTGATATAGCGATGGAAATACTCAGCTAGTCCAATAGATGAGCAGATTGATTTGGCAGTGTTTTCGCCCTTGATTACCCCATGAGTAGCAGTCAATCCAAATAAAGCTAAAGCAGCATCTATCTTGGCTTGAACTCTAGCTGTGAGTTCTGTATCTAAGCTGTTCATTGTCCATTCAACCCGGCCATAGGGCTTATCATACTTATTGCGACCGAGAGCAATATAGCCGTCACCGTGGGTTAACCCAATTAGCCAAGCAACCTCAGCTGTCAATTCAGGAATTACAAACGACTTAGCTGTGCGACTGTTTGAGGGTCGAGATTGAGTAAAATCAGGGGGGAGATAGGTAACTGTACCAGGTAGAACTTGTGTGTTGTGCAGTAGGCGATCGCCCTCAACTAAACTTGCAATCGACTTCCAGGTAATTCCCCCTTGAGCATCTGCAAGAACCGCTTGTCTGTGATTTAAAGTTGCTCTTGGGTAAGTCGCATTAGTTTCAATTTCATAGACATCCTGAAATCCTTGGTCGAATTTATCAACAACTCGCCGAAATCCTAAAGGAGTTTGTACTAAATCGCCCACTTGGACATCGCAAATGGGAACAAGACCTTTGGAAGTATGAACTAAAGCATCTTCAGGTAGACAGCGCCGAATATTTCCTGCAACAATTGTTACAGCAGCCTGATCGATTAACAAACAGCATTCAACTGAATTTAATTGTCGTCCTCTAGCTTTATTGAGAATAGATGCACAACCCTGATACAATCCAGGCAATTTTACAGGATTAGCAACTCCTCCAAAGCCATTGAGAGTTTCTCCTGCTTTTCGGACATCGCTGATATCAACTAATACTTCAATTTCTGCTGAAAATTGTTCATCAGTGGAGAGTTCTAATAGGGTTTGATATGATTTAACCCAACCTTCACGGCTATCGCCAACGTGAATAGTGACGCTGTTACCTTCTATATGAGTTTCAGTATATTCACGTCGCTGTTGCACAGGAGTGCTGCCAATTTCACCTTTTACAGTGACATTGAGTTGATTACGGATGGGGGGCAACTGGTTAATAAATTGTGGTTCTAGGACGGCTCCAGTACCACAGCCCATCATTGCCAAATCCATCATTAATCCGAAGGCACTCCAGTCTTCGAGATTGGTTGAGGTGCAATTATAAGCCCCGGAAAAATTCTTTGGCTTGGTTATCCAATCTGTACCACCAACCCACAGCCAGCGCCCACTAGGCATAGCTTTCAAGTTGCGCTGCATTTTATCGAGTATGACAGCTTCTTCTTGAGTGAGCTTTCCCAACTCGACTAAGCCGAGTAGAGTGCGATCGCATACCTCATCCCATGTTTCCCTTAGTCCCGCCTTTGTGCGGCGGCTATAGGTTCTAAAAAATACGGGATTGGCAGCCGGTGCAGTTTCGGGAAACTTTGCACTCTGGCGTTTTCTTTCGAGTTCTCGAACCATATACTAAGTGTCTTGCGTTCTTGTTGCGTGCGGACAGATTATGACTATACGCCAAGTGGTTTGAGTATTAAAGATTGTCAAATTGTCCACTTTACGCTAGCTATAGGCCGTAGTATTTGCAACAAAAATTTATGATGTATAATGCCCTTCACCCTTGGGTAGCATCTCAAACTCAAGTTTTAATTAGCACATATAAATTTATAAGTAAAATCTCTTTATACCGATTCTTATTTAATTACTTAGCGGAGGCATAAAGTTTGCTTAAAATTATGCAGGTAGAGACTGAGGAACATAAGTCTCATATACACGAACTGTTTTGGGAATATTGTAACGAGACTAAGTTGATATTCAGCCATCATGGCATCAATTTAGATGTGAATACATTCTTTGAGCAATATATAACTCAACTTCACGAATTTATACCCCCTTCAGGACGCTTGCTTTTGGGACAATACGAGGCAAAAATAGCAGGCTGCGCTTGCTTACGAAAAATTGGTGAAGATATTGGCGAAATTAAAAGAATGTATGTAAGACCAGAATTTCGCAGAAAAGGAATCGGTAGAGCATTATTAAAAACTATCATCAATGAAGCTTCTAATATTGGTTACTCAAAGATTCGTTTAGACAGCGCCCCTTTTGCAAAGGAAGCACATACACTTTATCGTGTATATGGCTTTCAGGATATAGAGCCGTATTTAGAAAAAATAGAAATTCCTTTAGAATATCGAGCAAATTGGGTTTTTATGGAATTAGTTTTAAAATGATCAATATCCGTTGTGAAACTCTGTCAGACTACACAGTAATAGCTGAGGTGAATACATTAGCCTTTGGACAGGAAAATGAGGCTAAACTTGTAGAGAAAATTCGCCGTTCTGACCGCTATATTCTAGAACTTTCTCTGATTGCAGAGATTGAAAATGTTGTAGTCGGTCATATTTTATTTAGCTACATTGATTTAGTGGGTGAAGAAACACTACAGGTACTCGGTCTAGCACCTTTGGCAGTTCATCCACAGTTTCAAAGACAGGGTATTGGTAGCGCACTAATAAAAGTAGGGTTAGAAATAGCAGAGGCAAAGAAAGAAGCCATAGTGATTGTACTAGGTCAATCTACTTTTGATGGAGTGTAACTCGCGCACAAATTCAGGGATGAGGCAGATGAGTAGGAAATTAGCCGAACCCTGCACGTAGCTTGCTTCTTTACAACTAAGTCGGCACAATAAAAGCAACCTGTGTGAAGAAAAGTAAATAAGGCTAAAACCCTCTTTCCCCCTGCCCCTAGCAGAGCATCATTATAAATTAGTTAAACACTCTGGCTTGATGCTTTCTTGGCAATAGTTTTTAAGCGAGTCGCTCTGCTTTTACGGAGACTCTCACTTCTGCGAACTCCACCAGCCATCTCATATTCGCGGCTGTCTTTGCCATATTTAAAGCCAATACCCATGAGCATCTTTTCAGAGAACGCGCCTAGAGTTTGTTCTAACTCTTCAAGTTCTAATTTGGAAGAGTCAACCATGCTGAGAGTAGTGTTATAGCCTTCTAACTTAATGCGTACCTGTTCAAGTAATTGTGTGAGGTTAGTTAAGTTGTAAGCATCCCCAAGATCCAGATTAGGATTTATTGCTTTGAGTCCAGCGAATCTTAACTCAGCATTTTCTAGAACGCGAGATGTGCGTTTTCTTTGAGACATAGATTTGCTTATTTTTGAGGTTTATAAAATCACTATCCTCCATTGCAATTACATTTTGGTTCAGCAAAATCCACAAATAATTTAGCGAACATGATTGAATTATTTTTAATTTAAGTAGTTTACACATATAATTTTATACTTAAAATGTGATAACAAAGGCGATCGCTCTCGGAGAAGGGGTTGGGGGATGAGGCCAAAGACTATAGATTGGACAAGACCTTACTACAGAACAAGCTGGAGTAACTAAAACTTGTTCGTTTGTACCTCTAGAAGAAGCTGGAGTAACTAAAACTTGTTCGTTTGTAACTCCAGAACAAGCTGGAGTAACTAAAACTTGTTAAGTAATAAGTTCAGAAGAAGCTGGGGTAATTCAAACTTCTAGTTTACTTATCATTTAAGGACTTTATATAATTAATAAATGATTTTATTAAATACGAGTTTAGCTTTACTTATATGATGACAAGCATTTGTAACTAAAGTATCTACATTTATTAGTACAGCTTAAGTTGTATTAACTACAGATGTTAGTTTAGCTATCAAAGAATGAGTTTTTGTAACTGATTCTCTTAAAACTGATAGATGGGTACAGCGCAGGAAGCTTTGCTAAGTTGCGGAGTTTGCAAAGTATGTTGGTGCGATCGCACTTAAGTAAAATAGCGATCGCACAATAAGTTTGTGCTGTCAAACTAAAGTCATGGTAGAGAGAATATTGCTATAATAATCGATAAAAAAGACTAAATTGTAAGTTGTGTCGGCTAAAGATATTTTTCATGATGCGGTTAGAAATGGCTTGGAAAAAGAGGCTTGGGTGATTACAGATGACCCACTATTATTGCAGAAACTACACCCTTTGCCTCTAACGCAGCTGCAACCCTTAAAATTAACGCTTCATTATATGGTGCTGCTATCAATTGCACACCTAAAGGTAAAGCATTTGGGCGCTGAATGGGTACTGATAAAACTGGTAAACCAATAAAAGATAATGGTTGAGTAAATAATCCCAAATGAGGACGGACAGGAATTTCTTCCCCATCCAAAATCATAGTTTGTTGACCAATTAGCGGTGCAGAAATTGGTGTAGTTGGGGCGAGAATCACATCCACATTTTGAAAAACTTCCCGTACGCGATCGCGATACCATTTCCTAAAGCGTTGGGCTTGCAGATACCAGCTACTAGGAATTAACGCCCCTGCTAAAAAGCGATCGCGTGTTGCTGAATCAAAATCTTGAGGACGACATCGCAATTTATCCAAATGCAGATTTGCACCCTCGCTAGCTGTAATCACAAACGCCGCAGCACGGGCGCGGTGTGCTTCTGGTAGGGTTACGTATTCAGTGACTTCCATTGCATCAGCTACCTTTTGCACTGCTGCTAAAGCTTCCGGTTCTGCGCCTTTGGTGAAATAATCAGCAGCAATAGCAATTCTGATTGCAGAGATATCTTGATTGAGTTGTGGTAAAACCAATTCAGGCAGACGCTTAGTGCAAATTGGATCGCGATCGTCTTCTCCTTGAAGCACATCAAACACCGTAGCGATATCTTGCAGCGATCGCGCAAAAGGGCCAATATGATCAAAACTACTAGAAAATAAAGCTACCCCAGCACGAGATAACCTTCCGTAAGTCGGCTTAAAACCAAAAACGCCACACAACGCCGCCGGAACACGAATCGAACCATTTGTATCAGAACCCAATGTTAACGGTACTAACCCAGCAGCAACAGCAGCCGCCGAACCACCCGATGAACCACCAGCAACTCGCTGTAAATCATGGGGGTTGTGAGTAGCACCGTAATGGGAATTTTCCGTTACAAACCCATAAGCGTACTCATCCATATTCAAAGCACCAACCAGCACAGCACCCGCTTGTTTCAGCTTCGCTACTGCTGTCGCATCAAGGCTTGCTGCTGGGTTCTCTGCATTGATTTTTGATCCCGCCAGAGTCGTTAAACCAGCGATATCAAAGAGATTTTTCACTGCAAAAGGTACACCAGCAAGTGTTCCAGGATTATTACCTTGGGCGATTTCCCTGTCAATGTGGGCTGCATCTGTTAAAGCCGTTTCAGCAGTGACAGCCGTAAAACAGTTAAGTTGATTATCCCGCGCTGCTATTCGTGCGATCGCAGCCTTGGTAACTTCCACCGCGCTAACTTTGCCTTCACGCACAGCAGCAGCTATTGTTATGGCATCGGCTGAATCAAAATTCATACTGAAATATTAGGAGATAGCGCGTTTAGCTTTTTGAGTAATAGCAGTCCCCATAGTTTTTGCTAGTAGTAGCAAAATAGCTGTCGAACCTAAACCTAAAATACAAGAGAATAAAGACCAAAAGGGCAGAAAGTTATCTTGAGGATTTTTAGCAACTTCTTGAAAAGCGATACGATTCACAAAGTTTGACCCGATCATAAAACCATAAAGCGGCCCGATCAATGATCGCACTTGGTCACTTAAATTTGTTAAATCATCACCTTCCCCTTTAAATCGATCGGCAAAAGTAGATAACGTGTTGGCTATTCCCCAAATGCTATATATGGGAATTAAAAATCGCGCGATCGCACCTCCTGGCGTAATCGGATATTCCTTGAAAATATCTCTTAAATCGGCATGGAAACGATATAGCCAAATCAAAAAAACAATGATTGAAATTAAACTGAACAGTAACGTAACTACTGATATCAGTGCATCAAGAGAAGCAAGTAGCTGATAAACTGGCTTTGCTATTACTTCCAACAAAGATAATAGCGTAGAAGCAATACCAAATCCTAACAGCACCCAAAGCAACCGCACCAACAATCTACCGACACCCGCAGACTTCAATGAAATAACTGCATTGAAATTATTCATCTGATTTTTCCAAGGTATAGTCGGCTAATATCTTAGTATTGTTGGTTAGATTACAAACTCAGTAAAATTACGAAAACATCAACATAGCTCTTATGGTTCAAAAACTGGTGCAACTTCAATATCCTCCGCTAAAGGAAAAGAATTTACCAGATTAGCGATCGCACTAATTCTCTCAAAATTTGCCACTACACCATCACGATACTCATCTCTTATCTGCAAATCCAATAACAACGCCATTTGATCAACATACTCACCCACATCAAATTCTTCTCTTCTCATCTCTTCCCCTCTGTGCCTCTGCGCTTCGTTATTCTAAACTTATAACCTCTTTCGGCAACACAAAAAATCCATCTTCCCTCGCCTCAAAATCAACAACCTGAAACACAGCATCAATATTCAACTCCCCATAAATATGAGGAAATAAATTATCTACCTCCGCAGCTTCATAACGAATTTCAGCTTTAACTTGCTCAGAATCGATGCAAAGAATTACCAAACCCTTTTGATTAACAAAAAAACGATTCGCCACCCAGATAACTTGTGCTGCTGTCGAACAGTGGATAAATCCTTCCGAGTCTAATGTATCACCGCGATAGGTTCCGAGAATTTTTGCTTGTTCCCATTGTTCGCTTTTGGTGATATGTAAAATAGTGTTCATGGTAATTAATTAACAAATGCGATTAATTTTATACAGTAAACCCGGCTGTCATTTATGTGAAGGCTTGCAAGAAAAGTTAGAACAAATCCAAAATCTCAGTTTCGAGTTGGAAATTAGGGATATTACGACTCGTGAAGATTGGTTTAGCGCGTATGAGTATGAGGTGCCGGTACTGTATTTATCGAACCACAGAGGCGCAGAGGGCACGGAGGGAAGTGAGAAACCATTGCCGCGTCCTTCTCCTCGTGCTAGTGTGCAGCAGTTGGAGCAAATGTTGCGTAAGTATTTAGCCAATTAGAAAAAAATAATGCAGAATAAGCGCAAGATCAAGAAGGTGACGAGGTTCACAAAATGAAATTGCGGGAATTACTAACGGCGGTAGACAGTGTTGAACAATTGCCTAGCCATCCGATGGAAGATGTGGAAGTTAGGGGTTTGAAGACGAATTCCCATGCTTGTGGTGCGGGAGATTTGTTTATTGGGATGCCAGGAACGCGGGTTGATGGTGGGGAATTTTGGCAAAGTGCGATCGCATCGGGGGCTGTGGCTGCGATCGTTTCTCCCGAAGCTGCACAAAAAAATCCTCCCACAAATGAGGCTGTAGTCATCAGTGCAAGTAACATAACTCAAGCTTGTGCCCAGATAGCCAGTGCTTTTTACGGTTATCCGGGGCAAAAACTCAAGCTGGTAGGTGTGACTGGTACAAATGGCAAAACTACAACTACTCATCTGATTGAATTTCTGCTCATTAAAGCTAATCTAGCTACAGCTTTAATGGGAACTCTCTACACTCGTTGGGCAGGTTTTGAGCAAACTGCTGCCCACACTACGCCCTTTGCGGTGGAACTGCAACAGCAGTTAGCAGAGGCTGTAAAGGCTGGTAGTGAGTTCGGGGTGATGGAAGTAAGTTCTCACGCTTTGGCTCAAGGTAGAGTGTTGGGTTGTGAATTTGATGTGGCGGTGTTCAGTAATCTTACCCAAGACCATCTCGATTATCACACCGACATGGAAGATTACTTTGCCGCCAAAGCGTTATTATTTAGCCCTAATTATCTCAAGGGACGGGCAATAATTAATGCTGATGATTCTTACGGGAAGCGGTTAATTGCTTCGTTGAATTCCGAACAGATTTGGAGTTACAGTGTCAACAACAACAGCGCTGATTTATGGATGAGTGATTTAAGTTACCAGCCAAATGGTGTCTGTGGTACATTACATACACCTCATGGTGACGTAGCTTTTCAATCACCCCTAGTCGGTCAATATAATTTAGAAAATCTTTTAGCAGCCGTTGGAGCAGTTTTACACTTAGGGCTAGATTTGCAATTAGTTGCATCTGTGATCCCTGAGTTTCCCGGAGTTCCCGGACGGATGGAACGGGTACAAATTGATGCTGACCAAGATATTAGCGTGATTGTGGATTATGCCCACACACCCGATAGTTTAGAAAATCTGCTGAAAGCTGCACGCCCGTTTATACCTGGTAAAGTGATTTGCGTGTTTGGTTGTGGCGGCGATCGCGATCGCACCAAGCGCCCAAAAATGGGTAAAATTGCTGCTGAGTTAGCTGATGTTGCAGTAGTGACATCAGATAATCCCCGGACTGAAGACCCAGAACGAATTTTGCAAGATATCTTAGCGGGAATTGCTGACACAGTACAACCAACTGTAATTTGCGATCGGGCGATCGCAATTCGTACCGCAATTTTACAAGCACAACCCGGTGATGGAGTGTTACTTGCTGGTAAAGGTCACGAAGACTACCAAATTCTCGGCACTGAAAAAATCCATTTTGATGACCGAGAACACGCACGCGACGCTTTGCACCAAAGACTGAACATACAACCTTAATTTGGGCATGGGGCATTGAAAAGAGGCAGAGGGGCGGGGTGCAGGGAGCAGAGGGGAAAGAGCTAATTTTTTCTGCCCCCTGCCCCCTGCCCCCTGCCCCTTGCCCCCTGCCCCCCACTCCCTTGTAGATGTAGTTTTTTATAGTTAATGTTTATTTCCGTGGGGATTTTGTAAAAAATGCACACATAAAGGTGAAAATCGAAGACAGACTTGTTGTGCTTGACTCATGAATGTTTCTCTGGCGAAGGATCTGTCTGTTTATCAACTGGTTATGGGAGTGCAAGTGCCTCCAAAACCATTGTCCCTCAGTCCTGCTACTCTGCTATCACTGGTAAGAGCGCAAATTGACTTACTAATTGAGCAACAAATTGTAGCCACTTTATGGGTGAAGCTACCACCAGAAAAAATTTGGCAATCGGAATTAGCGCGTTATCAATCTTCGGTAGGTGCGTCTAGCCTCATTTATACTTGCCAAATTGACGAGGCTGGGAAGGGGGAAGATGAAGGAGCAGGGGAAGTGGGGGAAGAAAATACCCCCTTATCTTCCTCATCTCCCTCATCTTCTTCATCTTCCTCATCCCTCTCACTCTCTCATCATGTACCCGTTCACATATCATCAGATAGCCAAATGCGACGGGAAAACTTTCTGATGGTGTTATCACCCCAGTTTTGCAGTTTAATTTTGGCTCATCGACCACTTAAAAAACGCAAAAATAATACTTCTGGGAAGGTAAATACTAATAAAAACCAGCCATTGCTGATTATAAATACTGTTGAGGGGAGAGTAATTCAGCAAGTATTACATGGTATCGAAAAAGCGATTACGCCAGAATCATCCCCATCCCCAATACCTGTTGATTTTATTTGCCCAACTTCGCCCGAAGGCGCACTGATGAATCAACTGTTTGCCAAACAACTTTTGCGACAAGATGAAATTAATCGTCAAATCATTACAGTCCGCACCACCAAGTTGCAGCAGCAAAATCAAGAACTGCAAAACAAAGAGCAACTCAAAGATGAATACTTAAAAAATGTGTGTCAGGAACTGCGTACACCATTGACGCACATGAAGACAGCACTTTCATTATTGAATTCCCCTAATCTCAAACCCCCCCAGCGACAACGTTATTTACAGATGTTAAATACCCAGTGCGATCAGCAAAATTCCCTGATTACTGGTTTGTTGGAACTGGTGCAGTTAGAACGTAATTTAGAGGGAACAGCTTTAGAGTCGGTACGGCTCTCAGAGATTGTGCCTGGAGTAGTCAGTACCTACCAACCTCTAGCCCAAGAAAAAGGGATTATGCTAGCTTACACCGTACCAACTGAACTTCCATCTATTAGGTGTGTGAGTGGTGGGCTGAGGCAGATTGTGATTAATCTGCTACACAACAGCATTAAGTTTACTCCTAATGGGGGTGAAGTATGGGTGCGTGCCCGAATTCAAGGCGATTATGTCCAATTAGAATTCCGCGACACAGGTATCGGTATTGCCGAAAGCGAGATTTCCAAAATCTTTGATCGGTTTTATCGTGTGCGTACAGCAGCAACTGAAGATTATGGTGGTGCTGGGTTGGGGTTAACAATTGTACAGCAATTGCTAGTGCGCTGTGGCGGTTCTATTTCTGTGAGAAGTAAATTATATGAAGGTTCCACATTTACAGTGCAACTGCCAAGCGTTAGCGATAGCCCAAAAGCGATCGCAATAGAAAATGAGTGATAATTTACAATTATCCCCTGAGTTAACCTTATGGTGCTATAGCAATTCTATTTGAGTTATAAAAATTTTAGTCATTAGTCATTACTATTAATGACCAATGACTAATGACCAATGACCAATAACCAATGACTAAGATTATTAGCTAGAAGTTTTTGGTAGTGCGGCGCTAATTTGGCGGAGCATCATGACTTGCCAATAAGGTACAGGAGCCAGCAATACAGTACCAGTTCCCTCAAAAGTATTGACGAGAAACTCACCAGAAGTCATCGAACCTAAAAGAGATTTGGTAGCTTTTTCAACGCGATAATTTAAGCTAGTTGTGCGAGCAATCGCAAAATTTCCATCGACAACTAATCGGTCATTTCGTAAATTGATTACTTCTACAGGCCCTTGTGCTGCCATCACCACTGTACCCCTGCCTTTGACTTTTGTTTGAAACAAGCCCTCACCGCCCATTAAGCCTGATAAAAATTTGTTTCGTTCAACTCCCACTTCGATAGTGCCATCGCTAGCCCAATAAGCGCCACTATCTAAAATCCATTCACTACCGTCTAATTCTAAGATGTGATATCCCGATAAAGAAGGCTCTAAATATAATTCACCTGTACCCGTATATGTAGGACGAAAAATGTTTTCTCCCGTGGCTAGGGACTTTAAAAACCCACCTGCTGAAGGAGCTTTAGATTGCATCTTAATGTTGCCACGTATATAGTACATAGCACCAGATTCAGTTCGGACTGTTTCGTTTTGCAAAGTTACCTTGACTAAACGTAAGCTTTCTTTCTCGATTACTTCAAAACCTGCCATAATTTTCCTTTTGATGTTTGCACAAAGGTGTACTTGGCTCTTAACTAGAATTTATATACATTGTTGGCATCTATTTTTACAGATGGCAAGTCATAAAAATTTAATTGAATTGTTAAACAAAGTCTATTTGATGAAGATGAATTATCTGTGTTCAAAAAAAATAGGTCAACGTAATTAAACATAATACCAATTCAAATAATGTTTGCGACACATCAATTATTTGTAAGGGCACAACAATGTTGTGCCCCTACCCATCTGTCGTATTCTTTTTTCAAATTGGTATAAAATCTTTACTAAATAGTTCCCCAACTTCTCTGGAAAGTTGGGGAGCTATATTGTGTTTTATTTCTACTCGCCTACTGTATTATCCTGCGATGCCTACGGCGGTAAACTACGTAAATAGACGATGCTGTGCCCTTACGAAAGATATAGTTTTTAACAAGTGGTAGGGGTTTAAGTCCCCTGTCTCTACAGGCAGCAGGTTTTGTGTCGGGGTCTAAATCCCCGTCACAAAACGTAATTGCGAATTGCGAATTGCGAATTGCGAATTGTTTTAACCTTAATTCATATTTGATATTTCTTGTCAATGCTTAAGTCTTATTAGAGTGAATATTTATAATTTTGAAAAATAATTAATGAATCTTCGCTCCTAAGCTTTAGCTCCAAATTGATGTTTATTGCTAACTTCTAGAGGGAGGAAAATCGTCAAAACTTCCCCATAGTGTGGACGCTGGCGCACAATCAATTTACCACCGATCGCCTGAAACAAATGCTTAGTTGCGGCGATATTCAAACTAATCGTACCAGTTTCAGGCTGAAACATCAGCAATTGACCAAGCGCTTTGCGAATTGGTGGCGTTGCAGGTATGGCAGCTTTACTTGAATCTCTGCACCCAAATTGGGGTGATAATTGTAACTTTAGTTGATCTCCCGCCGGGATAACTTGTACTTGAATATGGCTACCAGCAGGTAAGCTGCGAGTGAAATTCTCCATCAAACCAGTCAGTACCTGATCCAGCATAATGGGATTGCTTACCACTGTCGGTAATTGCTGGGGTAAAATAACATTTAAAGTTAAGTTCCGCCGATGCGCTGCTTGTTCCCAACGGGGAATGCTCTGCTGCAACACTTGATCTAAAGACATCGGCGTAAGTTGAGTTTTTGACGATTTTGTGGAGGCAGTAGTTTCTAATTCTGCTGCCTTAAATAACAACTCCATGCGGTCAATTTGCTCGGTACACTCGTGATCGATAATTTTTAAACGATTGATCACGCTGGCATCTAAATCTCGCCGCTTCAGCAGCAGACGAGTCATGGTGCGAATAGTTGTTAAAGGTGTGCGGACTTCGTGAGCGAAGGCTTGGAGCAATTCCACATCAGGATTGGGGGATTGGGCACTTAGCGATGTCGTTGGCGCAGCATCTCGTAGAGAAGTATTGGGGATTGGGCATGGTTTATTCTCTTTGTCTTCCTTGTCTTCAGTTCCTAGTAAAGAGTCCTTAGTCTCTTCTGCTTCTGTTAATTCCTGAAGTAACAACTGGCTAAACTGAATCATGATGCGGCAATCTGGCGCTACCGGAGAATGCTGTTCTACTAATGCATCCAGGCGGGCAAAAAATTCTGGATTAGCCAGCATTACCCTTGCTCCTAGCGATCGCCAAGCCTGCTGTACTACTTCTGGTTCAAAAGAAAATGAAAAGGTTTTTTTACCGTTTTTATGCGTTGTTAAAACCAGTACTAATCTAAATTTATCTGTAAAAACTAAGCAAAACTGTTCTGCCCCTAGCGGATCGGCAGGTAATAGTGGAAGTACCGATTCATGGGGAGCAATTTCTTCATTTACAGACGCAATCGCATCTGGCATCTGAAATGGCATCAGCGCCAACGGATTAAATGGTCTTGCTGTAAAAGTTACTGTTTGTAAACTTTGAGTAAGTTTTGGCTGGCTAAATAAGGGTGCGGGTGCAGCTAAAACTAATCCTTGGGTTGTGTCAACTGAAGCACCTGCTAAAGTATTTAATAGCAAATGTTCTGTCGCTGCGAGACTGACACGCCACTGTCGTTCTGCCTTACTAGGTGAACATTCAGCCACACTTGATTGATTTTCAGCCAAGATTTCGCTCAGACTTGGCAATATCCATTCGTACACAAGTTTTCACCCCTTAATTCAAGAGCGACTAACAGCGTCTAGGGTAGACATTTCACTACTACTTAAGAGGTTATAGCCATTTGTCTACTGGTGACAGTGGTAGAACCGAACAATTCGGGCGCAATTTCCCCTCTAAGTGCGATGTCTACGACGGGCTACGCCTACGCACTTAGCGTCTGAAAAGCAAAGATAAAGCACTTGCGCTGACTTTTACCGATAAGAATTACGATACCTTCCCAAGAGAGGCTGCGCCAACGGGAGACTTTGCGATCGCATTTTTTGAGTAGATTAACAATAGATCATCTCAAAGGCGATTTATGAATTCTTTTGATTCAGTTGAAGATTTGGTACTAGTTGCTGGCGCTACTGGTGGAGTAGGGCAACTGGTGGTAGGCAAGTTACTGGAAAAGAACATGAAAGTTCGTGTTCTGACACGCAATGCCGCAAAAGCCGAAGAAATGTTTAATCAGAGAGTGGAAATTGCCGTTGGTGACATCCGCCAGCCAGCTACACTGCCAGCTGCAACGCAAGATGTCACACACATCATCAATTGCACCGGAACCACAGCCTTTCCCTCTGCTCGATGGGAGTTTGACCAACCCCCAAACTTGATTGAATGGGGAATAACTTTCCTTAACCCTAAATCTAGTGAAGCAAAAGCAAAGAATAGTCCAAACAAGGTCGATGCCGAAGGTGTGAGCAACCTAGTGGCAGCAGCACCCCGGAATTTGAAGCGGTTCGTTTTCGTCTCTTCCTGCGGAATTGGGCGTAAAGATAAGTTTCCTTTTAGTATTCTCAATGCTTTTGGCGTGTTGGATGCCAAACAAAAGGGCGAGGAGTCCATTATTAATTCAGGATTGCCCTACACCATTATCCGCCCAGGACGCCTTATTGACGGGCCTTATACCTCATACGACCTCAACACCCTTCTCAAGGCAAAAACTGGAGGTAAATACGGTGTTGTCGTAGGCACTGGGGATACACTTTCGGGTGATACCAGCCGGATTGATGTAGCAAATGCTTGTGTAGAATGCCTTTTATACCCAAGTAGTTCCAAGAAAATTTTTGAAATAGTCAACCAGGGACAAAGACCGCCTGCAATTAACTGGGAAACTCTTTTCTCTAGGCTTGTGTGAGTACTGTTAGCGTTAGCGGGGCGTTTAGCCAGTGCTGAGTAATATTTTATCCAATGCCCCACGCCCAATAACTTAATACAGAATTACGGAAGCGATGCCTAGGTAAGACTATTCGGCGTCGCGCCAATTAATTTTGTTATATCCTCAGTGCTTCTGCAATTTATTACCCCTAAAGGCGGCAAACACGACTCTACCGTTACGGTTCACCCTAATTACTGAAAGTATTAATTCTCATACATTAGACAGAGTGAAGGCAATCAATCCATGAAACAACTAAAAAAACTATTTAGTTAGTTTAACCGTCCTAAGCAAGGTTCGGGAAACCACCCTTCATGGACTGGCTAACACTAAGCTTCAGTATATATATCAGCATATCTGGAGTTTTAACCCCAGAAAAGCCAAAACAAAGGTATTCATGCTGAACTGGCTGATTTATTGACCCTATTGGTTCAAAATTTAGTCCTTTATATTCTCATTCATTCATTTGTAGTTATACGGAGCCAGCACCTAAAATGGCAAAAGTAGTTGGAATTGACTTAGGAACAACGAACTCCTGCGTGGCAGTGATGGAAGGTGGTAAACCCACAGTAATTGCTAATGCTGAAGGTTTTCGGACAACACCATCAGTAGTCGCATTTGCGAAAAACGGCGACAACTTGGTTGGGCAAATTGCCAAACGCCAAGCGGTGATGAACCCCGAAAATACGTTTTACTCAGTCAAACGCTTTATCGGACGCCGCTTCGAGGAAGTGAGTAACGAAGCTACTGAAGTTTCTTACAAAGTCCTCAGCAGCAACGGCAATGTCAAATTAGATTGTCCTATAGCTGGTAAACCGTTTGCTCCTGAAGAAATTTCTGCAAAAGTTCTTCGCAAACTAGTTGAAGATGCCAGCAAATACCTGGGTGAAACTGTAACCCAAGCAGTAATCACCGTTCCCGCATACTTCAACGACTCGCAACGGCAAGCGACAAAAGACGCTGGTAAAATTGCAGGTATTGAAGTTCTACGGATTATCAACGAGCCTACTGCCGCTTCTCTGGCATACGGATTTGACAAGAAGAGTAACGAAACCATTCTCGTATTTGACCTTGGTGGTGGTACCTTCGACGTATCCGTACTGGAAGTAGGAGATGGAGTTTTTGAAGTACTAGCCACATCTGGTGATACTCACCTTGGTGGTGACGACTTTGATAAAAAAATAGTTGACTTCTTAGCAGAGAAGTTCAGGAAAGCCGAAGGTATTGACCTGCGGAAAGACAAACAAGCTTTACAACGTCTGACTGAAGCCGCAGAAAAAGCCAAGATTGAGCTTTCTAGCGTCAGCCAAGCAGAAATTAACTTGCCATTTATCACCGCTACCCAGGATGGGCCTAAGCACCTGGATACAACCCTGACTCGCGCTCAATTTGAAGAACTTTGCTCTGACTTAATCGACCGTTGTCGTATTCCCGTGGAAAACGCTCTTCGGGATGCCAAGTTAAACAAAGGCGATATTGATGAAGTAGTGTTAGTTGGTGGTTCTACCCGCATTCCTGCTGTGCAACAGATTGTGAAGCAGGTATTGGGTAAAGATCCCAACCAAACCGTTAACCCTGATGAAGTCGTAGCAGTTGGTGCAGCCATTCAAGCCGGGGTATTGGCTGGTGATGTAACTGGCATCTTGCTGTTAGACGTAACACCGCTATCTTTGGGTGTTGAAACATTGGGCGGCGTGATGACCAAAATTATCCCCCGTAACACAACAATTCCCACCAAAAAATCAGAAGTCTTCTCGACTGCTGTGGATGGACAAACCAACGTGGAAATTCATGTTCTCCAAGGTGAACGCGAATTCTCTAACGATAACAAGAGCTTGGGAACCTTCCGTTTGGATGGTATTCCTCCTGCACCACGTGGTGTTCCTCAAATTGAAGTGGTGTTTGATATTGACGCCAACGGTATCCTTAACGTCACCGCTAAGGACAAAGGTACTGGTAAAGAACAGTCCATCAGCATAACCGGTGCTTCTACTCTGGATAAATCTGATGTTGATCGGATGGTAAGAGAAGCTGAACAAAACGCTTCATCTGACAAAGAACGGCGTGAGAAGATTGAACGCAAGAACCAAGCTGACTCCTTGGCATACCAAGCTGAGAAGCAGCTACAAGAATTGGGCGATAAAGTTCCCGATGCTGACAAGACCAAAGTCGAAGGTTTAGTGAAAGAACTGCGGGAAGCAGTTGCTAAAGAAGACGATGAGCAAATCAAGAAGCTCACCCCAGAATTGCAACAAGCCCTATTCGCCGTTGGTAGCAACATCTATCAACAAGCTGGTGGCGGTGCTGCACCAGGTGCTGAACCTCAAGATGGCGATGGCGGTTCCACATCTAGCTCTGGTAGTGGCGACGATGTGATTGACGCTGATTTTACAGAAAGCAAATAATTCCCCTACTTCTTTTGGGAAGATTATTTTTTCCCACCTCATATTACCCGCCCAGGCAAATGCCTGGGTGGGGATTTTTTTTTAGGAGTTATGAGTTATTAGTAAAAGTAATATTGCTAATACCAATTCAAATAATGTTTGCGACACATCAATTATTTGTAAGGGCACAACAATGTTGTGCCCCTACCCATCTGTCGCATTCTTTTTTCAAATTGGTATAA